>JAKEFK010000062.1 GCA_022616075.1 bacterium | reverse complement strand
ATATGCAGGAGCTCCAGCGGGAGTTTGAGGTTGATATCGAGGAATCTGTGATTGTAAGTGCGCACGAAAACGTCAAGCATGAAATCTTTACTTTCATAACTGCTTTTTGCAAACGCTGTCATGCTTCGAATCATGATCCCTCCTTAAGGAGTGACAAAGTTATGAGTTATGAGTTATGGGTAATGAGACACGATAACGGGACTCGGCACTGATTGCTCATTACTCTGGCACTTCTTTTCAAATATCTAAAATTCCATATTGAAGCTCGTGAAATTTTCTGTAAAGACCTTTGGAATCCAGCAGATCTTCATGAGTGCCGATTTCTTGAATCCTTCCTTTTTCCAGTACAATGATTTTATCCGCTTTTCTGATTGTAGAGAAACGGTGAGCTATGATGAATGTAGTACGATGTAGGGTAAATTCCGACAGCGCCTTTTGAATGGCGATCTCCGATTCTGCATCCAGCTCCGAAGTCGCTTCATCCAGAATCAGAATCGCAGGGTTTCTCAATATGGCCCGCGCGAGAGCGAGCCTTTGTCTTTGGCCGCCTGAAAGCCGGTGACCCCGCTCACCAATTTTTGTGGAATAACCATCCGGCATTCTGGAAATGAAATCATGAGCATAAGCGGATTGCGCCGCTTCTTCGATTTGACCGATGCCGGCGTTCGGAGTACCGTAAGCAATATTGGCGGCTACTGTGTCATCAAACAGCACAGTTTCCTGCGTGACCAGTCCAATCTGGGCGCGCAACGAGCTGAGTGTGACCTTTCTTAAATCCTGTCCATCGATCAAGATGCGACCCTCGCTAACGTCGTAAAGACGGGGGATCAGGTTAACAAGCGTGGTTTTTCCTGCGCCACTTGGGCCAACCAGTGCCACGACCTCTCCCGCTCGAACCTCGATCGAAACGTCATGGAGCACAGCTATTTCCTCATATTGAAAAGAAACATTTTGGAATTCGATTTGCTGAGACAGCTTCGATAGTGGCACGGCTTCCGCAGAATCAAGAATGCGAGAATCATGCTGCAGGACTTCTTCGATACGCGCGTAGGATGCCAGGGCCTGTTGAATGCTTTGATTGGCCTTGCTCAGTTTCTTGACCGGAGTGTACATGAAAAACAGAGCAGTCAAAAAAGCAGTGAAATCACCTGCAGTCAAAACTCCGGCCTGGATCTGGCGACTTCCATACCACATCACCAGTACGGCGGCCACACCACTGAGGACCTCCATAAAAGGTGAAGAAAAGGAAACCACGCGCGCGGCATGCAAACCCTGTTGCAATAATTTCTCGCTCTCGTGTTGAAATTTCGCGGCTTCATTCTTTTCCATTTGATACGCTTGAACAATTCGAGAACCAGTAATCGTTTCAAATAGAATCTGAGAGAGTTTTCCGATTCTTTCCTGGGCTTTGCGGCTGAGAGTGCGTAACCGCATTGAGAATCTGGTAATCGGATAAACAACGATGGGGAAGAGTAGAAGGGAAATCAAAGCGAGCTTCCAGTCCAGATAGAAGATTACAATGAGCAAACCGACAAGCGTAAAACTTTCTTTGATCAGATCGCCGATCGTTTTGGAAATCGCATCCTGAATTCGATCTGTATCGCTGATCACCCGCGTGCTTAACTCTCCGGTTCTGCGATCGGAAAAGAAAGAGAGGGACTGGAAAATAATGTGGTTGTACAACATATTCCGCAGGTTCCTTACGAACTCCAGACCAACGGCTGTCATGAAATAGGAAGAAAGGAAGGAGAAAATTCCCTTCCCAATATAAAAAAGGAGCAGGAGTACTGAAACCCGCAGCAAAGCTTCCTGTTTTATCTGGATCAAAATATCATCGAGGATTTGTTTTACCAGAAGGGTCAGCTGAGCTGTAAAAAATGCAACGCCCAGCATGCTCCCCATCGCGATGAGCCAATGGCGGCGATAGGGTCTGAGAAGTTCAAAAACTCTACGAAGGTTCATAAAACTAATTCGAATTGCATATGAACCGCCACAATTATGCAATATGCAATTTGCACTATTGCCTGTGAGTCTCTAGCTCTTTCTGGATTTCCGGTTGGTTCGAGTTTAGCACGAGGGATTTTTCCCAGTAGCCAATCGCTTCCACAGTGTTGCCCATATGGATTTGAATCCTGCCCAGGGAATTTAAGATTTCTGTAGTGTAGTAGCCGCTGTCGAGCGCCTTTTTCATCATCTCGGAGGCTCTTTGCCAGTCCTGCTTCTCGAGAAGCCATTTGCCGAGGAGATAGGTGCCCTCAACATCGGCTGCGTTTTCCTGCAACAATTTTTCGTAAGATGCGATCGCCGCTTCATTGTTTCCTTTTGCTTTTTCAATGCGGGCGCTTAAGCTTCGAACAGCGTAGGAGGATGGCGCGAAATCGAGCGCGATTCTCACATGTTTCGATGCTTCCACCAGCTGGCCATGATTGTAATATTGAAGCGCGAGATTGGAATGATAGTTTTCGGGAGCTGCCGAGAATGGAGCAACAATTCTCATCCGTCCCAACACTTCAACCTCCGTACTGATTTTGAGAGGAGCCTGCGATTGCAATTTCGTTGTATCGCGACTCATTTCAAGCTTCAGCGAATAGGAACCTGGAATTACTCCCTGTAGCTTTAAGGTTCTGATCAATTCGACAGAAGGACTGGAGGAAGCCAGAGGCACATCTTCAACGACTTCCATGACAGATTCATTCCCCTTCAACAGAGTCATTTTTAATTGCCAGATCCCTTCCAGTTTTATTTTCTGCGGATTAGCCAGAACGCTGTACAGGACAAGTGACTGTCCTGCATTGAATGCGAAATTCTCCTTTGGAAAAAATTGTTTCATGGAATAAACGAAAGGAGCCTGCTCGCTTGTTGCGGCGCTGATTTTAAAAGCGAAAAGAGGCGGCAGTAACTGCAACTCTCCTGTAAGCGGATTGATGTCAAAGGATTTCTCAATTTTGCCGGCGGCATTGGAAGCATAGTCCCGGTAAAGACATTCCAGGTGGTATTTTCCTGGAAGCAAAAAAGAATCAAATTGATAAGCGAAGTGATAACTTTTTGCGCGTTCAAACTCGCTTCCGGAGAGTTTTAAATAAGGACTGTCATTGATCTTCAGTATCTCATTTCCTTTTTCATCAGTGATCTTCCCGAGCAAATCGATTCGTGCTTGATAGGTTTCCTGGTCTTTTTCGAAGGTCATATACTTCGGTGGAACGGATAGAGCAATGCTGGTGCGGAACGTGCCGTCGCCATGCGGCACTGCGTAGGTATAAACATCGGCTTCGAAACCCTGATAAACAACCGTTGTTTCTACGCTCGGTCTCTGTTTCTGGATCAATAACCGCTTGATCGCGCCCGGGTCCTGAAGGACCATGCGAATGGTTTCGGATTCATTTACATTGGAACCGACCGTGTAGCGTTCGGCTGCTTGAATAATCTGAGGATCAAAAATCGCTTTCAGTTGCATGCGAGCGCGCGGGCTGGAATCCGGATCATACTGGGAGGGAGTCAATGCTTTGAATCCGTCAAATAACGGGCTGTAAAGACGGTATTCGCCCGCCCCCCAGCGCTTGAAAAAAATCAGTTCGAGAGATGGCGGCAGGCCACGCAACCCGAGACTGTAGTAGGACCACAATTCCAGGGGGTAATATTTGTCCGAACTGGGATGACTTTCCACCGAGTTTGGTTTCCCCAGAAGAATATAGATTTTCGCCCTGTCGGAGGGGATCCCGTAATGTTTTTTCGCATAGGCATATCGGGTCTGATAGTCAGCCTGGAACTCGTTTTCAGGTGTGATCGGATTTGGATCCAGACTTTCCCATAAGCTCCGAACAAAGAGTTCCTTCTGCGTGTCATTGAGTTTGCGAAATTCCTCTTTTTGCTCGCCCGTAAGAAGGTAATACCCTTCGCTTTTGATCCACTCATCCCAATTTGTAGGCTGAGCGAATACAAAACCTGAAATAAAGAGAAAAATAAGAGCGTAACGAATCATAAGGTTACAATTATAACTTTTTTGTACTGCGGGCGTCCCGCCTGCAGATTGACGCGGACGGGGTCGTCCGCGCTACTTCTGTTTGAATCTGCCAGCCCTTTGTGTTAAGTTGCTCCGCATGATTTCCTGGGTCGCATTAAATATGGTAGAGGGTCTGAAGTCGATCCATCGCGCAGCGTTGATCAAAACTTTTAAATCGGCCGAGAGCGTATTTCGCCAGACCGAATTGGACCTCATCGCGGCGGCCCAGATAAAGCCGGACGTGGCTTCCCGAATTGCTCATTTTGATTTTCGCAATGCCGAGAGGGAGATTTCTTCAGCCCGGCGATCCGGCGTTACGCTCCTTGCGTTTGATGAAAAAAAATATCCGGAACTATTGAAGAACATTCCGGATCCTCCTCTTGTTTTGTATGTGCGCGGAGAGTTCATGGAAAACGAGGTCCCGGTGGCACTGGTTGGTTCACGCAAGGCGACACCTTACGGACTGAACGTCACCCAGGCACTGGCGCGTGATCTCGCGAAGATCGGTGTAACGATCGTAAGCGGTTTGGCTCGGGGCGTGGATGCACGAGCGCATTACTCTGCGCTGGAATCGGGAGGCCGGACGATTGCGGTTCTTGGCAGCGGGATCGATGTCATCTACCCTTCCGAACATAAAATGCTCGTTGAAAAAATTTGCAGGAGCGGCGCGGTGGTTTCGGAATTTCCGATGGAAACTCCGCCGAACCGCGATAATTTTCCGGTTCGAAACAGAATCATTAGCGGTCTTTCCCACCTGGTGGTTGTTGTGGAAGCCTCTGACAAAAGCGGATCGCTGATCACCGCGCGCATGGCTGCCGAACAGGGAAGGGAAGTTCTGGCCGTTCCTGGAAGTGTCTTCAATGAACAGAGCAGAGGATGTCATGCATTGATCAAGGATGGCGCTTCGCTGGTTCGAAATTGGCAGGATGTGATCGCAGAATTGCCGAATCGTCTCTCGAACGCGTTCTTGAACCAGAAACAGGAAAATGAGCCGGAGCACTTGACAGAAATCGAAAAGAGCATTATTGCCTTATTGTCTTTTGAGCAGCCGAGTCATGTAGATCAGATTGCTGAAAAGGCAGGAATTCAATCGAAGGACTTGTTGGGAACGCTGGTTAATCTGGAGTTGAAGAACTATATTACGCAAATACCGGGGAAGAACTTCCTTCGAATTAAATAGGAACTAAATTATGGCAAAATCACTTGTGGTCGTTGAGTCTCCAGCGAAAGCGAAGACCATCAACAAATATCTGGGCGGGGACTACGTGGTCAAAGCGTGCATGGGGCACATCAAAGATCTTCCCAAATCCAAGCTTGGTGTGGATGAAGAAAAGGATTTTGAACCCCATTACGTGATCATTCGCGGAAAGAATGACATCGTAAAGGATTTGCAGAAAGCTGCCCAGAAAGCAAAAAAGATTTACCTCGCTCCGGATCCTGACCGGGAAGGGGAAGCGATTGCTGCTCACCTTGCGGAAGAATTGCAGGATGGAAAACCAGTCCATCGCGTCATTTTGAATGAAATTACAAAAGAGGAAGTGAAGAATGCTTTCGCCAATCCAACCGTGATTGACGAAAAGAAAGTTCAAGCTCAACAGACCCGAAGGATTTTGGACCGGCTTGTGGGTTATAAACTTTCTCCTTTGCTTTGGCAGAAGGTAAAACGCGGCTTGAGCGCGGGGCGCGTTCAATCGATTGCTTTGCGATTGATTTGTGACCGTGAACGGGAAATACTTGCCTTCGTTCCGGAAGAATACTGGATCCTCACCGCATTTTTAGAAGCAGATGAGCCCCCGGTCTTTGCAGCAAAGCTCTTGCGCAAGGGCGGCAAGAAATTATCCGTTGCTGATCAGCAAACGTCTGATCAGATTCTCGCGGACCTGCAGGACGCGGTCTACACGGTAAAAGAAGTTGAGAAGAAACAGCGTAAGCGCCATGCTCCGGCGCCCTACATTACCAGCAAACTGCAGCAGGAAGCTTCGCGAAAGTTCCGGTGGCCAGTAAAGAAGGTCATGATGGTCGCTCAGGAGCTTTACGAAGGAATCGAAGTGGGAGAGGAGGGAGCTGTTGGTCTCATTACCTACATGCGTACCGATTCGGTTCGTATCTCCGAACAGGCTTTGCAGGAAGGACGCAAGTACGTTCATGATGAATACGGACGCGAATATTTACCGGACCAGCCAAACTTTTTCAAGAACAAGAAGTCGGTGCAAGATGCGCACGAAGCAATCCGGCCGACATCCGCACACAGAACACCCGACAGCGTCAAGCATTATTTATCGCGCGATGAGTACAAGCTCTATCAGCTGATCTGGAATCGTTTCGTTGCTTCTCAAATGAAGTCTGCGGAATTTGATGAAACCATCATTACTGTTTCAGCAAAGGATTTTGAATTCGAAGCGAGCGGCCAGGTGATGACGTTCGCCGGCTATTTGAAGGTTTATCAAGAGACAGAGGAAACAGAGTCTGATCAAGGACCAAGCAACTTGCCACCGGTCGAAGTGGGTCAACGGCTCCGCTTAGACAGGTTGGAACCGAAGCAGAATTTCACGCAGCCTCCGCCAAGATTTACGGAAGCCGCGCTGGTTAAGGAGCTGGAGGACAAAGAAATCGGACGCCCTTCGACCTATGCTTCCATCATTTCGGTCATTCAGAACCGCAACTACGTCATTAAAGAAGAGAATCGTTTTAAACCGACGGACCTTGGACTTTTGATTTCCGATTTGCTGGTGCAACACTTCGACGAACTCATGGATTTTAAATACACCGCGCATCTGGAAGAAGAGCTGGATGAAATCGAGGAAGGTTCAAAGGTATCACTGGAAGTATTGAATGAGTTCTACGGAGATTTCACGAGAGACTTGAAAAAAGCATATGACCTGATTGAGAATATCAAGGCAACAGGGATCGCCACCGATCTGAAATGTCCTCAATGCCAGAGTCCAATGGTGAAACGATGGGGCAAGTTCGGCGCGTTCCTGGCCTGCACCAACGAGGAATGCAAGTACACGCAGAATCCTGACGAAAAGCCGGGTGAAAGTATAGGTGATGTCGGCTCTGAATCAGAACATGTGTGTTTAAAATGTGGCAAGCCACTGGTTGTCAAAGTGGGGCGTTATGGAAAATTCCTGGCATGCTCCGGTTATCCTGAATGCAAATTTACAGCGACGCTTACTCCCTCCAAAACCGCCGCGGAAGGCACAGTGGAAGTGCCGGGAGAAAAATGTCCACAATGCGGCAGCGAGCTCGTCGTCAAGCAAGGACGTTTTGGACCCTTTATCGCGTGCAGCAATTATCCGGACTGCAAATACATTAAGCCGAAAACAGTTGATGTTAAGTGTCCTGAGGATGGCGGAGACCTGGTTGAAAAGAGAACTCGTGGACGAAAAATCTTCTACGGATGCAGCAACTATCCGGACTGCAAGTTTGCGGTGTGGTACAAGCCGATCCCGCAGGAATGTCCCGTTTGTCATGCGCCTTTTATGCTGGAAAAATACCGGAAGGATCAGCCTTCCATCCTCGAATGCTACAATAAAGAATGCAAATTCCAGCTAGAGCCGGTTCCCGCAGAACCATAATTT
>JAKEFK010000061.1 GCA_022616075.1 bacterium | reverse complement strand
GGATGGGATCAAAAGGGAAACTGCGGCACAAGCGAGCACGAGCACGCAAAGAAGCAGTTTCTTCATTCTTCTGCAGCCATGATACTTTACTACCCTCTCACACAAAAACTGGACAATGCCAGCAAAGTGCGTATAATAATGCACTTTCAGGAGAGAGAATGGACAGAACCGCTGTTATTTCCTACGACAACATCGAGAACCGTTTCCTTTTTGTCCTTGTTGCGGCAAAACGAGCCTTACAACTTCAGAAAGGGGCAAGGCCACGCGTGGACGTTGGCTCCAAAAAGCCGACAGTGGTCGCCGAGCTGGAAGTGTTGGCAACCAAAGTAAACTATCAGCTTCCCGCGTCCGCCAAAGAATTGGGGTTGACCAAATAAAGTCCAGTTCTATCATATAGCCTGAGGACATAACGCACTCAGGAGACCACCTTTGATCATCACACTCGGGATAGCAAGCTCCATATCCTCTTACAAGGCTGCGGAGATTCTTCGCGAGTTTCAGAAAGCGGGGCACACCGTGCGTGTGGCGATGACCCGCAATGCAACCCGTTTTGTGCGTCCGATCCTTTTTCAAAGCCTCAGCCAACATTCGGTTTACCTGGATGAATTCCGCGCCAAAAAAGGAGAGGTTATGCATGTTGACCTTGCCCGGGAAACGGGACTTATCGTTTTTGCGCCCGCAAGCGCAAATCTCATAGGCAAATTTGCGGCGGGCATTGCGGATGATTTTCTCACAACCTTTTTCCTCGCGCGAAGGTGTCCTGTTTTGATCGCGCCCGCAATGAATTCGTACATGTATCAGAATCCCGTTGTGCAGCAAAATATTGCAAAACTAAAGGGACTGGGTATTGAATTTGTCGAGCCGGACGAAGGTTATCTCGCTTGTGGAGATGAAGGTCCCGGAAGGCTGGCGCCGGTTTCGGAGATCGTATCGCGGGCATTAAGCCTCATTGGAAAATCCAGCCTACTCAGCGGAAGAAGAGTTGTCATTACTGCCGGACCAACATGGGAAGCTCTCGATCCGGTCCGGGTCATTACGAATCGCTCTTCGGGCAAAATGGGATACGCGGTTGCGGAAGAAGCAATCTCTCGCGGAGCCGACGTTGTCTTGATCAGCGGTCCAACTCAGCTTGTTCCACCTCCAAAGGCAAAATTGTTGCGCGTCGAATCTGCGGAACAAATGTTGAATTCCGTGCTTCAAGAACTGGATGCTGCGGATTATGTTATCAAAACTGCTGCTGTCTCAGATTTCAAACCTGCCGAAACGCTTAAAGCAAAACGCAAAAAAACAGGCCGACCTGAATCGATATTATTGCAGCCCACCGAGGACATTCTGGCCCGCGTTTCCGCAAAAAAGGGACGCCAGATTGTTGTCGGTTTTTGCGCAGAAACCGGGAACCTGGAGCAGAACGCGCAAAAGAAACTGGAAAATAAAAAACTCGATTTTATCGTGGCAAATTTGATCAGCGACTCTCACGATCCTTTTCAAGCGGATCGAAACGAAGTGCTGATCCTGGATCGACTCGGCGGAATGCGCCGCCTGGGCATGGCCAGCAAAAAAGAAATCGCATCTCAACTGTGGGACTATATTCTTGAACGAGCAATCGAACTCAAAGCACAACCTGCCACCGCAGGATCCATCTGAAACAATCCGGCAATGGATCGAAACCTGCCGGGACCTCGGTATCACTGAATTCTACAGGCAGGAAATCCATGTCAAAACGGACGAAGTTGGCCCTCAAAAATTAAAGCTTCTGGAAGAATTGCGACTGAATGAAATCGGCAACTGTGTCCGGTGCAAACTCCACAAAAGACGCAAAACTATTGTCTTTGGTGAAGGGAATCCTTCCGCAAAATTGATGCTAATCGGCGAAGCTCCCGGAGCTGATGAAGATCAGCAGGGGCGTCCCTTCGTCGGGCGGGCGGGCCAACTGCTCATGCAGATGATCAAGGCGATCGGTTTTCAGCGTTCTGACGTCTACATCGCCAACGTCTTGAAGTGCCGGCCTCCTGAAAACCGGAATCCCGAAGCGGATGAGATTGCCGAATGCTCCCCTTTTCTCTACAAACAAATCTCCATCATTCAGCCGAAACTGATTATTGCCCTGGGAACCTTTGCCGCTCAGTTAATTCTGAATTCCAAATCTTCGATTTCCTCTCTACGGAGTCGAGTCTACGATATGCCATATGGGAGGGTTGTTGCAACTTACCATCCTTCCTTCCTGCTTCGCTCCCCACAAAAAAAACCGGAAGCATGGGAAGACTTAAAACTGGTCAAGAAGATCCTGGATGAAGATTAACCGCAGAGAACGCAAAGAGCGCAGAGAGTTTATTGTGTACAATCTGGTATGCAAAGTGGTGCGGGCGACTCGCCCGCAAGCTCCGCGGACGAGACATCCGCGCTACTTTGTTTAGAGACCTCTGCGGTAAAATCATGCGCTACGTTCAGGTATCCATACCTAAATCACCTCTGGGTCCTTTGACGTATTCCGTACCGGATCAATTTCCTCGACTGGAAGAAGGAATGCGCGTTCTAGTGCCTCTTGGGACTCGCTTTCTAACCGGTTTCATCATTGAGCTGGATCCTGCTTTTGATAAAACGCTGGAGATCCGCCCCATCGCAGATTTAGTTGACTCACTCAACTTATTTTCAAAAACGATGTTGGAGCTCACAAAATGGATGGCAGAATACTACCTCGCCGAGTGGGGAGATATTTTGAAGGCGGCTCTGCCTCCCGGCCTCGACATCCGGCCGCAAACAATCATCTCCGTTACGATTCACGGAAAGGCGGTGACCCGAAATCATCCTTTATTACAGATTCTCTCCGAAAAAAGTAATTTGCCGCTGAAAGAAGTCTACAAATTGTTCGGGCAACACGGAACCTTCTCTCAAATTCGAAAGTTGGAAGAAGAAGGACTCGTGCAAATCCTTCCTTCCAGAACCACACAAAGACAGGGACATAACATGGTGGAACTGGTGCAAACATCAGAACCGCCTGAAAAAGAAAAGGAGCGGCAGATTTACAATTTCTTAAGTCAGCAAAGCCGGCCCGTTTTTTTGGAAGAAGTTAGAAAGGCTTTTCCAAACTCCTCCGCCATTCTGAGAAAATTGGATTCACAGGGACAGATCAGACGCTTCTGGCTGCCCGCTGCTGCAGCGAAATTCTGGCCGGCACTGCCTGAAATCCAGAAAACGAACCCGGCACAACAAAAAGCAATTCAGAAGATCCTTTCACAGAAGGACTCTTTCGGAGTTTACCTTCTTCATGGCGTAACAGGAAGTGGAAAAACAGAAGTCTATTTGCGCGTTGCAAAAGACATTCTTTCGCAAAAAAAGACTGTGCTGATGCTCGTCCCGGAAATCGCCCTGTTGCCGCTAATCGTTAGAAGAGCCGAACAATTCCTGCGATGTAAAATCAGCGTGTTGCACTCCGAGCTTGCCGAACGGGAACGCCTGGAAGAATGGCAGAAGGCAAGGCGAGGCGAAGTTCGACTGGTGATCGGAACGCGCTCCGCGTTGTTCGCGCCACTCCCCGATTTAGGTTTGATCGTTATCGATGAAGAGCACGACGGTTCCTTCAAACAAGGAGAATATCCGCGGTATCATGCGCGTGAAAGCGCAATCATACGCGCGCAACTGGAAGGTTGTCCGATCCTTTTGGGATCAGCAACTCCTTCCCTGGAATCCTATTACAACTCCGGAAATGGGAAATACACGTATCTGTCGTTGCCTTCGCGCGTGGAAGAGCGTCCGCTGCCAGCGACGCGACTGATCGATATGAAAGAAGAATACAAACAAACAGGAGACCCCATCTTTTCCCGATTTCTGCTGGACAGGATTTCGGAAACGCTGGACCGCGGCGAACAGGTTCTGGTTCTGCAAAACCGGCGCGGTTATGCCGCATGGCTCATGTGCCGCGAATGCGGGAATATTCTGGAGTGCCCCAATTGCAGCATGACATTGACCTATCACAAACAACAAAACCGCATGATCTGCCACTACTGTGACTATGCGCGAATTGCGCCCAGATCCTGTGAGAAGTGCGGAAGCGGCTATCTCCACCTGTTTGGCGTGGGAACAGAAAAACTTGTTGAGTCACTAAAGAGATTTTTCCGGGAAGCAAAGATCGAACGGATGGATCGCGATTCGACGCGAAAAGCCGGAAGCATTGCCAACATTTTGACCCGGTTTGCGCTTCATGAGATTGATATTCTAGTCGGGACCCAGATGATTGCGAAAGGACATGATTTTCCCGGAATCACGCTCGTTGGAGTGATCGGAGCAGATTCCGGAATCGGCATTCCCGATTTTCGCGCATCTGAAAGGCTGTATCAGCTGATCACCCAGGTATCCGGCCGGAGCGGGCGAGGCCACGAGCCGGGACTGGTGGTTTTGCAGACCTTCCACCCGGACCACTACGCTGTGCGGTCAGCGATGGATCAAAGTTATCAGGAATTCTATGAAAAGGAGATCCGCTTCCGCAGAGTCATGCAATTTCCACCCTATGTGGCAATGGCAAATATTATTTTTTCCGGCAAAAATGGTCCGGCCGCTTTGGAGGAAGCCAGACAGTTCGCAAAGTACCTTCTGGTCTTCAAGAATGACTCCATGAAATTGACCGGACCTGCCATCGCCCCGATCGCGCGTCTGAAAGGACTCAATCGTTTTCAAATTCTTCTGAAAAGCGCCGCGCGAAAGCCACTGCGAGATTGCCTGCGCGCAGCATTGGGGGAGTATGAAAAGCACCCCAAACGCCAATCACAAGTTATGATTGATATTGATCCTTACTCGCTCACTTAACAAAGTAGCGCGGGCGTCTCGCCCGCGGGCGCAGCCGGGACGGCCGCGCTACATTGCTGTTGAATCTTTCATGTAATCTAGACGCATGCCAAAGGAAAAAAGGGAATGGAACGTCCGTCCTACAACGTGGATACATCTGGCCGGTCTGTTTTTGATCGGCGCCGCGCTTTGCGTGAGCCCTTTGAAAATCACCGGAGGATTCTTCAGCGATGAAGCCGTCTATTACACCATGGCTTACAGTTTTGCTTATGACGGCGATATGGAGTATCAGCGGAAAGATCTTCTTCGCGTCTATCGTGAATATCCGGCCGGCCCGACTGGCATCATCCTGAAACTCAACGAGCGTGATAACACAATTGTTTTTGGAAAAAGCATTCTTTACAGCCTGGTATCGGCTCCTTTCGTGCGCCTTTTTCAAACAAATGGATTTCTTGTCCTGCACGCGATCCTGGTCTGGCTGAATCTTCTGTGCGCATATCGTTTTTGCTCGAGTTTCATGCAGGAAGGCACGGCGCTCCTCTTCTCGGGTTTCTATTTCATAGCAAACGCATCGCTGGTCTATTACTTCTGGATGACACCGGAATACTTCAACATGAGTCTTCTCTGTTTTGCGCTGTTTTTCTTTACCGCCGAGCGACTCAAATCATCCTTTTTACTCTTTAGATCTCCGTACAACTATTTTGTGGCCGCCATTCTGTTCGGACTCGTAACATATTCCAAACCGCCAAACGCTTTGCTTGTTTTGCCGCTGGGGATCTGGTTGCTTCTGCGAAAGAAACCTTCTGGCGAAAAAGGTCGTGCCTTGGTGCAGGCCCTCCTGACACTGGCTATTTACATTTTCATTGCCGTCGCAATGTTTGGATTGAATGTTTACTTCACTGGTCAATGGAACTATCAAGGAGGTAAACGCGCAGCTTTTTACAAGAACTATCCATTCGAGCGGCCTGGTGTGTCAGAATTCGCAGCATTCGAGAAGCGGAACCCCATTGAAGCAATGGTCACGCCGCCCTTCTACTGGAAAGCCTTTCTTTACAACTGGTGTTATTTCTTTTTCGGCCGCTATTCAGGAATCGCGATCTACTTCTTTCCCATGTTTTTTTGTTTGCTCTTTTATTTGTTCGGACCGAAAACAAAAAGCTCATGGGCTGTATATCTGGCAGCATGGGCCGGCGTTCTTTATTACATGGTGGGACTTCCGTGGAACTATTTTGGCGGATCCGGCACAGTCGGAAATCGTTACGTTTTATCGGTTTTCCCTGCTTTTCTCTTCTGCATAAACAAAGAGCCTTCGCGCCGCTTAATGGTGGCTGCTTGTTGCCTGTCCATTCTTTTTACCGGCGTAATCCTGTTCTCGCCGATTTTAAGCTCACACCGGAATGCTTTTCACCAGCAATTCTCAATTTTCCGATGGCTCCCTGTGGAAAATACACTGCTCTCTGACCTGCCTGTGGTTGCCAGCTTCCGCGCGCGACGCGTAGCATATGATAATCCGTCCGATTACTTTACATATTTCATGGATGATCACACTTATTATAAGGAAGCGTTTGAAGGCACCCATGGATTTTGGGTGAAAGGCGGAAAGTCTGCGGAGTTTGTTCTGCGCGTTTTTGAGCCAAGGAAAACATTAAGAATCAAAGCGTGGTCCTTGACTCCGTCAAACAAAGTGACAGTCCATGTCGATGGTGAATCCGACTCATTCCTCTTCAATCAAACCGGGGGTCAAGAGATGGAAATTGCACTTCCCGGGTCTTTTCCTTATGATCGGGATGGAACGGGTGCAACGTACCTTTTCAACGTAAAGATTAAGAGTGATTTAGGGGCGCTTGCTACAATTGGGGGCTACGAGGAACGTTATCTCGGAGCATTCATTCGCCTCGACGTTCAGTAATGATCTTTTCAAAAATGGTACAATGAGATTTAACTATGAACGGTAAAACCGCTTTAGTCGCTAGCATTCTGGTGGTTGTAGCCGCAATGGGTTTTCTTGTTTATACAGGGCTAACCGACAACATGGTCTACTACTACCATGTGGATGAATTTCTCACGAAAGCTGCAAGCCTGGATCGGGAGACAATAAAAGTGAATGGTAAAGTCCAAAAAGGCTCCATTAACAAACAGGACTTGGACTACAGTTTTGTAATTCATGGTCAGCCTCAAAACATTGTTCAGGTGAATTATCACGGAATAGTTCCCGATACTTTCAAAGACGGATCGGATGTCGTTGTGGAAGGGAGTTATGATCGTGATGCCAGGAAATTCCACGCCACGACATTGCTGGCCAAGTGTCCAACGAAGTACGAACCACAGAATCAAAGCAAACCGGAATAGCCAGGGTTATCAACATGCTCGCAGAAGTCGGACGCTACGCTCTTATTGCCGCATCAATTCTTTGTCTTTACTCCATGATCGCTTCTGTTTTAGGAGCCAGATTTCGCCGAGCCGACCTCGTAGAAAGCGGAGAGCGAGCCATTGTGGGTCTGCTATTTCTGGTTGTTTTTGCCTCATCGATTTTGATTCACGCGCTCGCCACGAGCAATTTTCAGTTTGAATATGTAACGAATTATACGAGCACAACACTTCCCCTTCCCTATAAATTGACAGCATTTTGGGGAGGTCAGGCCGGATCGATGTTGTTCTGGCTGTTGATTCTTGTTGTCTACACAACCGTTGCCTTACTTCAGAATCAAAATAAAAACCGTCAACTGATGCCTTATGTGACAACTTCTCTTGCCGGCACCTGTTTGTTCTTTCTCATCATGCTTCTGTTTGCAGCCGATCCTTTCAAGAAACTTTCTCCTGTGCCTGTGGAAGGACAGAGCTTAAATCCGCTTCTACAAAATTACTGGATGGTGTCCCATCCGCCTTCCCTGTACATCGGATATGTAGGTCTGACGGTTCCCTTTGCTTTCGCGATGGCGGCCTTGATCACCGCAAAACTGGACAGCGGATGGATCCGAGCGATACGGAAGTGGACGCTCTTTTCCTGGTTGTTTTTGACCGTAGGGATTCTGCAAGGCTCCTATTGGGCTTACATCGAGCTTGGTTGGGGAGGATACTGGGCATGGGATCCCGTTGAGAATGCTTCTCTGATGCCATGGCTCGCTGCAACAGCCTTCCTGCATTCGGTGATGATCCAGGAAAAAAAAGGAATGCTGAAGATGTGGAACATGGTTCTGGTGCTCGTTTCGTTTTCGTTGTCGATCTTCGGAACCTTCCTGACCCGAAGCGGAGTTGTTTCTTCCGTTCATTCCTTTGCACAATCTCCGATAGGAAGTTATTTCATTGCTTTTATGGTGATCCAAATTGGAGTGAGCGTATTCTTTTTGCTGAAGCGCAAGAAAGCGCTGGAACCGGAGGCCCGGCTCGAATCTTTCGTGAGCCGTGAGAGCAGTTTTCTCCTTAATAATGTCTTTTTTCTTGTGATCTGCATTGCAGTTCTGTGCGGAACTGTATTTCCAATTCTTTCTGAGGCGGTTACCGGCAGCAAGGTAACGGTCAGCGCGCCGTTTTTTAATAAAGTAGTAATGCCATTTGCAATTGGTCTGGTTTTGCTGACAGGGATTTGCCCCTTGATCGCCTGGCGCAAGGCAAGCGTGAAGAACTTAAAGCGGAATTTTCTCCTGCCTGGAATCATCGCTCTGTCCGGTTCAATAGTCCTGGCATTGTTTGGTGTTCATCACTGGCTCACTCTTCTCTTCTTTTTCTGCAGCATGTTTGTGCTTGTTACCGTTTATACGGAATTCAATAAGGGCACAAAAGCCCGGATGGCTATGGTGAATGAAGCAGCGCCCGCAGCACTATATCATCTCGTGGAACGGAATAAACGTCGCTATGGTGGATTCATTATTCACACCGGTGTGGCGCTCCTTTTTACGGGCATCGCCGCAAGCTCGTTCTACCAGCTGGAAAAAGAAGTCACTGTCTCTACGAATGACTCCTTTGCGATCGGCGCTTATACTCTGAAATTCCGGGAACTGCAATTTTTGAAGGATCCTCATAAGGAAGTATGGCGAGCGCGATTGGAAGTGTATAAAGGTGAGAAACAGGTTGGACTGTTGCATCCGGAAAGGCACTTCTACAAGAATTCAGATCAACCCACAACCGAGGTTGCGATTCGTCCTTTCTGGAATGAAGACCTGTACATGATCCTTGTTGGCCCCACCGAATCCGGAGCTGGTATCTTCAAGGTTTATGTAAATCCATTCATCGGCCTCATCTGGAGAGGGGGCATCATCATTGCGCTCGGGAGCCTGATCGTTCTACTACCAGATATGAAAACGAAGTTTGCCGTGAGCACGGTCCGCGATACCGGCGCAGAGGAGTTTGCAGGTTGAAGCTCCTTGCTTTTACCTTTGCCGGATTCTGCTTGGTCTCCGGATTTGTTTGGGCAGGCGACAAAGCGCGAATGGAAAATGTCGCGAGCAAACTCAGCTGCTACTGCGGCACTTGCCCCCATCTCGTCGTAAGCGCATGCGGATGTAGCGTTGCGGATCAAATCAAAATTGACATACAAAAAATGATAGACAGTGGCCAGTCTGAAGATCAGATCCTGCAGAGTTACATCGCTAAATACGGACAAACTGTTTTAGCTGCGCCCCCGAAATCCGGCTTTAATCTCACAGCATGGGCAATTCCCTTCTTTGCATTTTTCCTCGGCGGAGCGCTTCTGTTTACCTATCTCAAAAAACAAAGAACCCTTCCATCTTCCGCGGCTGAAAACGCGTCAAATTACGTGGAGGATGATGATTCGCACTACAGGGACCTTCTCAAAAAAGAGCTAGAAGAGCGAAAATGATTCTGGCAGCGTTTATTCTGGTTGCTGCCTTCTTCGCCATTTACATTCTTTTGCCATTCTGGGAAGAGTCCTATCGGAAAAAACGCCTGGAATATGCCGGAACTGAAAAAGAAAACCTCATTCTTCGAAAAAATGAAATACTGGAGGCGATGCGGGATCTTGAATATGATTTCAAAATGCAAAAGGTCAGCCTGGACGACTACAGTCATTTGAAAGAAAGCCTGACGAAACAAGCTGTGGAAGTGATGAAAAAACTGGATTCCACGGAAAATCAACCGGATCGTGATGCAAACGACAAACATTCCAAACAACAGACCGGGAATCGCGCCTGAACCGGCGCTCTCCGTCACGGATTTAGGCTTTAAAACCGGTTACACCAGCATACTTCGCAACATTCAGTTTCAGCTCTTTCCCGGTGAGATACTGCTTCTGATTGGCCCGAACGGCGCAGGTAAGAGTACACTTCTCAAATGTCTGGCTGGTCTCTTGCCCTATCAAGGAAAAATGGAAATCTTTGGTCATTCCCTGAAAAAGAACTACGACTTGAGAAAAAAACTGGGTTATCTGGGCCACGAATCTTTTCTTTACATGAAGTTTTCTGCGAGAGAAAATCTTCTGTTTTATGCGGCTCTTTACGGAATCCCGATTGATATTCCTGCCATGCTAAACAATTACCAGCTATCGGAGTTTGGGGAACAACTTGTGGAAACTTTTTCGCGTGGAATGAAACAAAAGCTGTCACTCGCGCGCGCCCTCTTGCATAACCCTGAACTCGTTTTTCTGGATGAGCCGTTTACCGGACTGGATCAACTGGCGTCCGCCATGCTTCGAGAAAAAATACTGCAGCTGAAGAATAAAACAACAGTGGTCTTGACGACTCATGAGCTGGAGCAAGGTTTTGAACTTTGTGACAAGCTTCTGATATTGAAAGGCGGCAGGCAGGCATTCTTCGGAAGTAAAGAGGAAATTAGCGGAGACATCAGAGAGTTTTATAGCGCAAGCATTTTATAAGAAGGACATGTCGATCATATTCTCGTTGATCCGTAAAGATTTGCTGATTGAATATCGCAGCAAGCAGATCTTTATCACAACTCTGTTTTTCGGCTTGCTGGTAATCGTTGTTGGCAATTTTGCATTGTCGAACGCAGGTGAACTCACACCGGTTCATGCACCGGGAGTCCTGTGGATTTCATTTCTTTTTTCCGGATTGCTTTTTTTGAATCACATCCTCCAGGCAGAAAAAGAGGAGAGCACACTATCAGCCATCCTGATTTCGCCGGCAACTCCCGGGCATTTGTTTCTGGGAAAAATGCTCGCTGCGTCCACTTTTTTGATTTGTCTTGAAATCATCCTGCTTCCCGTGTTTCATTTCCTATTTAACATCCCATTTACCATCAATACACTCTGGCTGGTTCTGGTTATCGTCTTGACGTCATTCGGCTATTGTTCGCTAGGAGTTCTCTTTTCTACTATGTCTCTCGGGCTGAAGAACCGGGAAATCATTCTTTCTGTAATACTCTTTCCGATCCTGTTGCCACTCCTTGTGATGGCGGTAAAATCATCGATCATTCTTATAAACGGACTGAAGATGCAACAATTCTTTTTCTGGTTGAAGATGCTGGGAGCTTTCAATGTGATTTTCGTTTTCCTATCTTACTGGTGTTATTTCTGGATTGTAGAAGAGACTTAACTATGAAAAAAATTGATCAAGTCCTTTTGATTCTGGTAGGAATACTCATGCCGGTGGCTCTCTACTTTGCGTTTGTCTATGCCCCGGAAGAAAAAGTGATGGGTGTGGTGCAACGAATTTTCTATTTTCATGTTGCAAGCGCATGGACCGGTTTACTTTCTTTTGTGATCGTTTTTGCGGGAGCAGTGATGTACCTTTGGAAAAAAGACCTTAAATACGATCACCTTTCACACGCCGGTGTGGAGCTTGGCGTCTTTTACTTCACGATCGTATTGATCACAGGACCGATCTGGGCAAAACCGGTCTGGGGAGCCTGGTGGACGTGGGATCCACGGTTAACAAGCACTTTCGTGCTGTTCCTCATCTATGTTGCTTACCTACTGTTTCGCTATTCGCTGAGCGACCATCCGGCGGTCCGAACTTACGCTGCGGTTTACGGGATCGTAGGATTCGTAGATGTACCGATCGTCTGGATGTCGATTCACTGGTGGAGAACGATCCATCCGAAGGTCATCACGCCTGAAAAGGTAAATCTTGACCCCAGAATGTGGACAGCAGTGCTCGTTTGTTTTGGTGTCATGTTGTTGCTTTATTTTGTCCTTCTTCGAATGAGAATGAATCTGGAGTCTCTGCGCGAGAGGGTACAGGTGGCACGCGAAAAACTCATGGAGAAACAAGCATGAATTATCTTATGGCCGCATACATTGCAATCTGGCTGGTGCTTTTCGTTTATCTCTTTTCGCTCAGCTCCCGCCAACGTCAATTGCAAAAAGAGGTTGAGGCCCTTCAAAAACAGCTCGAGCGTCAAGTCACTGGTCACTAGCCGCTGGTTACTTTTGCGAGTGACATTTGTCGTTAAAAATGGACAGAAAAAGTGGTGAATTGCGGACAATCGAGCGGATTTCTCTTAGCCTCGAGGAGCTCCTCGAGGCTAAACGTGGCATAACGTTTGCTCCGCTGCAGATCAGATGAAACGTGTGTTCTGGAGGAGTTTATGAAAATGGGGAAAGCAGTCATCTTAACAATCGCAATTGTAGCCTTTCTAACAACTATCTCCTTTGCGGCTGACCGGTATGTCCGCCTGCGAAGTGTGGAAGGGGATGTCAGCATCTATCCTTCCGATGGACAGCGACCGACCGATGCCACGGTAAATACTCCGTTGATGGACAGGGATGAAATCCAAACGCAAGATGGTCGCGCTGAACTATCCTTCCGGAACGGTATTACAGTTCGAATTGGTGACTACAGCAGTGTTCGATTGGAATCCACTTACTCCCCCATGACGATTCAACTTCTCCAGGGAACCGTATTTCTAGACTCCCACCTCATTGACAGATTTCGAGATGAGTTGGTGTTGCGAGCAGGCGACGCAGAGGTTTACCTCCTTGATGAAGGAAACATCCGTGTAGATCTTGGCGATGAGGGGGCCATTCGTGTAACAACGATCGAAGGTCAGGCTGAGGTGAAAGCAAACGGCCAACGTGTGCTGGTTAATTCGGGAGAACGAACCTATATCGATCCGGGCAGAGAACCCGAAGAGCCAGAAACTTTTCGTGGAAGCACGGATGAATTGGACGAATGGAATGAATCGCGAATGGAATATTACGCAGATGGCGACCTGGGCGGCGGGAACTACGACGATTATGTGGATGAGGACATTTACTACGACTCTTACGATCTCGGCGGTTACGGTGACTGGCGCAATTCCGGATCCTATGGATACGTTTGGGTTCCTCACGTGGATTATGGATGGCGCCCCTACTACGATGGCCGGTGGAGTTACGGGAACGCCGGATGGTTTTGGATCTCGAACGAACCATGGGGATGGGCTCCGTATCATTACGGTAGATGGGGATGGTCCCTTGATTTCGGATGGTACTGGATTCCCGGAAATGTGTTTGCGCCTTCCTGGGTTTCCTGGTACTCCTACGGCGATTACATCGGTTGGTGCCCGCTGAACTATTACAACTATCCGATTTACTATCACAACTATTACAACTATCACAACAATTATTACCGTTATCCTTCTATTCAGAAGCAAAAAACGCTTGATGCATCAAACTCCTGGACGTTTGTGAAAAAGAACGATCTTGGTTTAAGCAACGTGAAGAAAGCTGTTCTGGATGCCTCCAGTGTTCGCAACATCAGGATCGAAAAAGAAAAGCTTTCCTCTTCTCCAAGGAAAGAGCTCGTTTCTTACGTCATTCCAAAGACGCCCGCAGTGAAAGGCTTCGTAAATGATAAGCGGGTTATTAAAGAACTCCGGAGGGATATTGAAAGTCCTTTAGGAATCAAACACCGTGAAGAACAGTTCGAACGCGGTTCGAAGGGAGATAAGGGACCGACCATTCGTAACAACAAAGGACGCGGTGACGAACGTGCGGTTGAAAAGTTGAAGGACCCGGCGAGAATTCAGCCGCCCAAGCCATCCTCCAAGCCGAAAGAGGACAAGCCGAACCAGGATTGGAATCGCGGAAAAAGTTCAAATCGAGACTTCCAGTTTCAACGAAATCAAACCACGAAGAAGCACTATACTCCTTATCTAAACCCGTATTACAAAGATAAGAACCGCTCCAATGACCGTGACTTTGGTTCCTCGCAGTCAAAAATTAGTCCCTGGTCGCGCAAACCGGAAACTTATCAGAGATCCTACGAACGGCAGAAGGAAGTGAACCCCCGATATCGTGATGAGGCAAAAAAGTATTTCGAACGGTTTGATCATAAGAACCGTGGTGAAACGCATAATTCTGCGCCAAGAAGCTACGCGCCGACATCACCAAGAAACTACGAGCCGCCAACGCAAAGGAACTATAACTCACCTTCTCCCAGAAACTACGAAGCGCCGCGACGCGAATACAAAGCACCTGAAACAAAAAGGCCTGATTATTCCAACCGCTCGCGTCAATCTGACCGGTACAAACCTTCAGGCAATTCAAACAGGAACAACAATAGCAACCACAACAATAACAAGAAGCAGAAACCCTGAATAGCATTTTATACACGGGACAAATGTTCCGTTGTCTCTCCCCGTGAGTGCCTGCAGGTTCCCCCCACCTGCAGGCATCCTCCTCGCTCAATCGTGGATCGTGATCGTGCTCGTAATCGTGATCGAATATAAAATACACCCATGACACTCGCCGGAATCGAAGCTGAAATCGACAAACACATGCCCCTGGATGAATTCCTGCGGATTCACGAGCGTCTTGCGTATCTTCGGAAAGAAGAAGAAGACAAACTCGGCGCGCTTGCAGAGTTGCAAAAGGCTTATCTGGCCGCTAACACCGAGCAACAACAGGAAATGGTAAAGAACGCGGTCGGACAAATACGGGAGCTTTCTCGAAAGACTCGCGAGGAAATACGGTCGTTGAATTCAATCGTTTTTCAACGCATGCCCCTTCAACTGGCAAGGGAGTTGTACCAAAGTTATCTGGATTTAACCGCCAAGACGCCAAAACGCCAAAACGAATAACCAGATTCACTTTTACCTTGGCGTTCTTGGCGACTTGGCGGTTGAGATTTTCACAATCCAAAGTAGCTGCGGATGCGGCTCAGGATACGCAATTTCGCATCCTGAATATTGATCGAATCTTCTTCATGTGGGCCACTGCTTTCCGCAATCAACATGTCCAGTTGATCCTTTCTTCTACACAACACCGAACCAATTTCATCCAGAATATCCGGTTTGCTTTCCAAAATCTCTTTGAAACTATCTTTATCAAGTCTATGGGCACGAACATCAGTTAGAGCGCGCACGTTGGCGGTTCGTTTCTGCCCGGTTAGAAGAGCAATTTCCCCAAAAAAATCTCCCGCTGCCAGCGTCGTCAAGATCTTGCGGTTTCCGTGCGCTGAGAGCAAATAAACTTCAACCGTTCCCCACTCGATAATAAAAAAGGATTCATCCTGTTCCCCTTCCCGGATAATAATTTCATCCTGAGCGTAGCGCTGTTCCACCAGTTTTTCCGCGATCATATGTCTTTCTTCATCATCCAACGAGGCAAACAGATAAACTCTGCCAAGTGTATCAGCGAGATGTTTCAGAGTTTTCTCGCGCGCCTGTTCGGTTTCAACGCGATCATGAAGGTAGATATTTCTAATCGGGAATGGGATCTCTATGCCATCTCTTCGCAAATGGTACCAGAGGGCCTTCCTGACTCCGGCAAGAGTTGGCTCGAGCAAACCAAAATCTCTGATAAAGAATTTAATTTCATAAGTGATGGAAAAATCAGCAAAATTGTGCAGGCGAACTTCAGGCAGGGGCTCCATAATAATGTTGTCAACGTGTGCCAGCGCCTGTTGTACAACTCTAGTAACCCGATTCGGTGAAGTGTTGTAGTTCACTGAAAAGTTTACGCGCGTTGCGTGAGGGACTTCAGGAAAACTGTGATTAACGACCAGCTCCTTCGCAATTTGACCGTTAGGAACAATGATGTAGTCATTGTTAATTGTTTTTAGCTTTGTCGCTCTCCAGGTTACTTCCTCCACCCGTCCGAAAATATCGGATACGCGTATCCAATCACCCTGGCGGTAAGGCTGATCCAATTGCAGAGCCAATCCGGCAAACAGATTGCCGAGTGTTTCCTGCAAAGCGAGACCAAGAACAACAGTGATCAAAGCAGAAGTTGCGAGCAGCGTTGTGACTTGAATTTTCAGTGTGTTTTGAATAATGATCACCAGAACAATACCAAAAAGTACAACCGCCGAAATCTCCTTCAACAATTGCGGAGCCCGATATCTTCTGGTTCGAACCAGGAAAATGTCGAACAAAAACAGAACGATAATCCGGATTAATAGGACGGCCACTGTGAGATAGAGAACCGCGAAATAGTAGGGTTGGACCATCGGCGGGAATTTCACGTTTAGCATGTAAAAGATGTTGTAGAGAATCAGGAGGGCGAATATCATCAGGAGCGGACCCTTCACCTTCTCCCGGAGAACCACGCTATGACGTATCAATCGCAACACGATCAAAAAGACGGCGATCATCCCGGCAAAGACAATGATTCCGATCTTGGTCTGTTCCTGCATACCTTCAAACATCAGATCACCATCCCGGAGGAAGTAAACATTCGTTTCTGCACAAACAGGCTGATTCCGGCTGCGCCCGCGCAGCCTGCCGCTCTTAATTCAAATAAGTTCCTGGAAGAAACTCCACCTAGTGCAAAGACCGGGATCCCCATCCGGCTGTTCCAGGCAGTCAGGACGGAGAGTCCAAGGGGCGCAAGGCTGGACTGCTTTGAAAGCGGTTCAAACACAGGACTGATAAAAACGTAATCGGCGCCTTCCCCTTCCGCTTTCTTCATCTCATCAAACGAGTGCGCGGAATAACCGATAGCCAGATGCCGATATCTTGAACGAACGGCGCTGATTGGAATGTTATCTTTCTGCAAATGCACTCCATCCGCATTACTGGCGAGCGCAACTTCCAGACTTCCATGAACAATCATACGCGTCCTATGAAGCAATGGCCTGAGCTCCCGTGCCAGGAAAAGTAATTCCCGCGCGGAAAGATCCTTTTCACGCAACAAAAAACAGTGTACTCCAGCTTTCTCCGATTCCGCTGCAACTTCCGGAAGCGGTTGATCGTAAAGCGTTCTATCACTAATCAGACAATATTGAAATTGTTTCATACTTTTGATCGTGTACTGCTTTCCATCACCTGCTTTTCTTTTTCTCTGTGGATAACTTCCGATATGGCCAGTAAAATATTTAGGAATCCCACACCTGATACTGCTCCACGAAAATAAGCATTCAAAAAGATGCTTTTCAGCTTTGGAAACCAAAAGAAGAAATAATTGTTTTCCCAGACATTCGGCAAAAGCCAGGGAGCGGTCATTAGAAAGATTCCTACTTCAAAACAGTAGAAGACATAAAAATAAAAGGAAATTTTCTTAAACATTGATTCTAAAAAGGGCAGTTGCGTCTATCGCGTCGCGCGTTTTCCGCGTTCGCGCGTCTGGAAGCTTATTGGTTTTTTCTGTCTTGAAGCTCCTTTACTTTTTTCGCAACGTTCCGGTAGTTCGCGCTGACTCCGTACACTTCCTGGAAAACCTCCAGGGCACGATCCGTTTCACCCATCGATTCATATGCTTGAGCAAGGTCAAATCGTAAACCCTGGTACTCCTCTTCACTGTACCCGGGTGTATCCAGACCTCTTTGATACCACTTCACCGCCAGTTTGTGCATTCCTTTTTCGACAAAACAGAGTCCGAGCATGCTGCAGCACTCCAGAAAACGCTTCGGATCTTTCGCGGCGATTTGGAATTCTGCAATTGCTTCGTCAATCAGGCCCATTTCTTTATAAGCAATTCCCAGGTTGTAACGCGTATCGTAGTCTTCCGAACCCAACTGCTTATCCACACCCTTTTTAAAATCAGACAGGATTTCTTCAATGGAATAATTCTGACCGTCCGGCGGTCTATCTTCCTCGACAGCGCTTTGAACGTTCAGCAAACCCTCTTCGAGTTCCGCTGCCAGGTCGAAGAAATCTTCCTCTTCCTCGAAGAGTTCATCTTTCACATGCGTTACCTCTTCCGGTTCTTCAATCTTTTCTTCCGCAAGCGAGTCAGGCGTTTTAAATACTGCATCGACTGCCGCGCTAAAACTTTCTTCAAACGATTTATCTATTTCTCCGGACGATTTCAGGCCCGCATCCGCGCTGTCTTCCAGCTCACCAAACTCCGTAAAAACAGATTCATCCATATCACCGTAGGTCGCTGCAGACTCCGGCTGTGAATCAGAGAGTTGCTCGGTGGATTGAGCTTCGGGCACCAGCATGATTTCTCCCGAAGATTCGGTTGGAGAGATAGAGATTTCAGGGAGATCCTCAAGGATTGGCTCCACTTTAGGTTCCGTATCGGCTTCCTGACGTATGGCCTCCGCTCCAAATTCTTCGTCAAGAGAAATCACTATTTCATCACTTGAATCTGAAGGTCCTGACATTGAGCCCACTTCCAATATGGGGCCGGAAATGTCATCATCCATATTCAGAACCAGTTCCTGTGGACCGACAGGCTCCTCTTTCTTTTTCCCGGCGGCCAACTGCTTTTCGAGTTGCTGCGACCTTCTGAAGACTCCTGCATCCGCCGGATACTTCTGCTGGAGAACTTTTAATAATCTATCTGCGTCTTCCAGGAGCCCCTGATCCATAAAGAAGTCTATTTCTTCGAATTCTGAATCGGATACCGCAGCCAGCGGAGTTGCGGCAGGCTCTTCAATTTCGATTTCGATATCAATCGTTTCCTCAGCCACAGGAGCCGGAACAGGTGGAGGAACAGGCGGTGGAGGCGCAGCCGATGCAGCAGGCTTTGGTGCTTCCGGTTTTACCTTAAACGTGCCGGATTGCGTTTTGATTTTATGTGCGAACTTTTCCAATTCGCTGAGAGCTGCCCTGGCCTTCGCAGCAGTCGCATCAGGCGCTTTCGCGGAAGGCGTTTCAGTCGTGCGCAGTTTCGTCTGTGATGTCAGCTGCGTATCCAGTTTCTTAAGACTCGGAATCTCTATTTGAGAAATTTTCTTTTGCGGCAGTTTTGCTGTTGGAATGGAGACTGGTTTGGCTACCTTCTGTTCAGAGGGCTTGGGAACTGGTTGAGCGGGAGCAGCAACTGTCTCTGGTTGTATGACCGGCACGCCGGAAGCCAGATCCTTGAAAGCGCGGTCAAGACCGGCATGATTCGGATTGATCTGTCTGGCTTCGCTCAATAGATCCTCGGCCTGATCCATATCCCCTTGCTTCCGGAAGATTCGCGACATCTGGATGCATTCATCAACAGCTTTATCCCTTTCCCCTTTTTCCAGATAAATCTCTTTCAGCTTCTGGTGCGCTGGAACTGAATAAGGATACTTTCCGATTATGGAATGCAGTTGTTCAATCGCTTTGTCTATCAGTCCATATTTGTCGAAAACTTCCGCTTCAATCAAATGCTCAGAGACGTATTCTTTTTCTTCTGCAGTGACAATGGCAAAACTTGGAATCGAAGGAGCAGGACTCTTAGCCGGCGCTGGCTTCGGGACTGTTTGCACAGGAACTTTTTCGGGCTGAGGCTGAAAGGAAGGAAGGCCGGGAAGAGTTTCAGTCGACAGACTCACGGCGCCGAAGTCTCTTTGCGGCGCAGGCCGCGCAACTTCCGGTTCCACTTCGTAGACTTTTTGCGGTTTCTTCACACCAGGTTTTGTCTGTTCCAGATTCGAATTTACAAATTTCAATTTTTCCTGGTGTTGATTGTCATCGGGATCGAGTTTGATTAGTTTTTCGAGACATTGCGCCGCTTCCTTGTAAAGTCCTTTCGATATAAAAGCATCCGCAAGATTCCCATGAGCAGAGATCAGATTTGCGTGTTGCCGCAACAGTGAATAAAGGTCCGTTAACTTTTGCCAGGCAGGATGAAACCCGCTATCGACTTCCGTGATTTTCTGCATCAAAAATACGGCACGATCGATGTCTTTTCGCTGCACCTCCTTTTCAACTACAAGGTTGTACTGATCAAAAGCCTTGTCCGGCTTTCCTTCTTTCAAATACAGGTCCCCTTTGAGCTCCCACAACGGTTCCTTATTGGGCGAATTGAGAATGGCACGATCCATCACTTCCAGCGCCTTCGGAAATTGATTCTTTGCAGCATAAGCTTCCGCAAGCATCGAAAGCACTTCTGAATTTGCAGGATCCGCTTTTAAAGCTTCTTCTAAAAGGGCAAAACCTTTGTCAGGCTCACCTTGATCCCGATAAAGCGCAAGCAGTTTTTGCAAAACTTCTGCGTTTTTCGGATCCATTTTGTACGCTGTTTCTAAAACGGCAAGGCACTCTTTATAGAGATTTTTGCGAGTCAGCTCTTCGGTGATCCTCAGGTACTCCTGAATCGCCTCAGGGATCATTCCCTCATTCTTGTAAGCTTTGGCGAGCTCATTGCGATTCTTAAGATTATCCGGCTCGATTTCAATGAGTCGTTGCAGCGTTTCAATAGCATCCTTGTTCTGATTCTTCGATAGATAGTGCTGGGCTACGATGTGAAGCTGAGATTTGGCATCCATCGTTAGGCCTTGCTTGAGATAGAGATCAGCAAGACGTGTGCAGATGTCGGTGAGATTCGGATTAAGCTTATTGATGCGTTTGTAGATGGCTATAGCTTTTAAGAAGAAACCATCTGCGTAATAATGATCCGCCACTTTCTGAAAATTCTCGATCGCTTCGTCCGTGCGATTGACTTTCAACATCAGATCCCCAATCTGGATCATCAAGTTCCAGTCTTTGGGATTCTCTTTGAGAATCTTCAGATATTCGTCGATGGCTTGCGCGATTTTGCCTGAGGCTACGAATTTTTCCGCATTTTTGAGAATTTTCGATTTCTCAATAGCCATCAGAATGCAGTGATCTCCTTAATGAATTCGTCTGTATCTAAAAGACTTAGCTGACCGTCCACTTGAACTGGGCGGAAAGAGCGGCGGTGAAAAGCGACGGGGCCAAATTCCGCCAGGCCTTTGAAATGATTGACGCAGCTGTACCCTTTATTGTGGGCCCAGTCGTACATAGGATACATGCTAGCATAGCTTTGCAAAAGATTGTCACGTGTGACCTTAGCAATGATCGACGCCGCGGCGATGGTAAGGCAACGCGCATCCCCTTTTACCAGATTGAGACTTGCAGCTTTCAAACCGTGAACACGAGTGCCGTCCACCAGAATAAAATCGGGAGAAGGCACGAGTTGATCAAGAGCGATCCGCATCGCTTTGAGGGTTGCCTGATGAATGTTGATTCTATCGATCTCTTCGGCCGACACAATTCCGATCCCAAAAGCAAGCGACTCCTTCAGGATTCTCGGTTTCAGCTCCTCTCGTTTTTCAGTGGTCAACTGTTTACTGTCATTGATTCCCCGGATCCTGGGCCTGGTGCTGAACATCACTGCGGCCGCTACCACAGGGCCACAGAGGGCCCCTCTCCCTACCTCATCAACGCCGGCAATACGGGAGAACCCCTGGCTAAACAGCTTCTTTTCAAACCGGTAGGAACAACGATATATCCGTTTCCTTCCCGAAGGTTCCATCCTATTCCTGACTTGTTGCTTTATCCGATCGAATCTTCGCTGCCTTTCCTGTCCTCTCACGCAAATAGTAGAGTTTCGCGCGTCTTACTTTGCCGCGTTTCAAAACCTTTACTTTATCAATCGTTGGAGAATGAAAAGGAAAAATCCGTTCCACACCAACACCGAAAGAGATTTTGCGGACAACAAAAGTGCTTTGAATTCCACGCCCGCGCATCCCGATCACAACGCCTTCAAAAATTTGAATGCGTTCCTTTTCTTTTTCTTTTTCTTTTCCTTTGGTCGCCGCCTCTTTTTCCTTAACCCGGACGTAAACCTGAATCGTGTCTCCTGGCCTGAAAGCAGGAAGCTTCTTCAGAAATTTTTGTTCTACTATCTCCATTGCATTCATACTAAATCATCCTCTTCTTTTTTTAACCACAGATAAAATTCTCTAAATATCTGTGTTTATCTGTGTTCATCTGTGGTTTCTTTTTTGATTTCTTCTAAAAATCTCTTATCTTCTGCGCTCAAACTTGCCCTTTTCAGCAATTCCGGACGGCGTTCCCATGTTCGTTTGAGCGCCATTTTCCTGCGCCATTTCCGGATCTCTTCATGATTCCCTGAAAGCAAAACTTCCGGCACCCTCGCGCCGAAGATGTCCTCAGGACGCGTATAATGCGGGAAATCAAGAAGCGATTCTTGGAAAGAATCATTCGCAACAGATTCTCGCTGACCGATCATGCCTGGAATAAATCGCACAATAGCTTCCATCATGACTAACGCCGGCAACTCTCCCCCCATCGTAACAAAATCTCCAATCGATATTTCCCGGTCCACCAGCTCTTCGCAAACCCTTTCATCCACGCCCTCATAACGGGCGCAAATAAAAAGAAGCCGTTCGGAGCCGGCAAGCTCTTCCGCCATTTCCTGCGTAAACAATTGCCCTTGAGGACTTGGCAGAATAACGATAGAATTCCTGCCATCTAAAGACTCGATCGCTTCAAAAATCGGCCCGGGCATAAATACCATTCCCGGCCCGCCACCATAAGGAACATCATCAACCGAACGATGTCGATCGTGCGTATAGTTCCTTAAATCACGAACCCCAACCTCCAGAAGCCCTTTTTCTCGCCCATGACGGATCAAGCCGCTATTTAAAATTCCTGTAAAAATCTCCGGAAAAATCGTCAAAAAATCGATTCGCATTTGATTCAGTCATGAGTAATGAGTCATGAGCAATGAGACCTCCTGAACAAGACTCATCACTCATTACTCATTACTCATTGCTGATTAATCCAGAAGGGGGATCAATCACAATCCGTCCCTTTTTCAAATCGACATCCAAACAAATCTCATCCACAAAAGGCACAAGATCACCGCTCTCTAATTCCAGTAAATCCCCTCCACCTGTGTGAAGTACGTCTTTTACAGTGCCAACTTTACGACCATCTTTCAGCACAACTTTCATTCCTACCAAATGAAAAACAAAAAACTGATTCGGAGGTAGCTCACCGAGCTGATCCTCCGGAATCCCGAGTTCCAAATTGCGCAACGATTCCGCTTCGGTGCGGTTTGAAACGCCTTCGAATTTAAATACCGGGCGTCCCATGATAAATCTTCGTGATTCTACGATCACTTCCTTCAACACCTTTCCGCGATCCAGTAGGAGGAAGGCCGGTGTATTTTCCAGACGGCCTTCCACATCCGTCCACGATTCGAGAACCACTTCACCGTGAATTCCATGAGGCTTTGTAATCTTTGCCACAAGAACAGGTGAAGCAGCATCGGTTTTCATCATTCTAGTATTTCCAGCACAAATCGTTTTCTTAACTTCATCCCCGCTGCCCCAAGAATGGTTCGAATGGCACGCGCTGTTCGACCTTGTTTCCCAATCACTTTCCCAAGATCTTCATGAGCAACGCGAAGCTCTAATACTGTAGTTTGTTCTCCTTCAATCAAGGTAACCACCACCTGGTCTGGATGATCCACCAGAGCTTTGGCCATCGCCTCCAATAATTCTTTCATGAGGTACCTCCTATTCTGTACTGGTGTTTCTAGCTGGATTTTGAATTAGGAAACGGCTGGGGCAGATTTACGAATACCTGTAATCAAGGTTCGGACAGTGTCAGTCGGCCGAGCGCCCTTTTGCATCCAGTAATCCACGCGCTCCATATTCAACTGGACTTTAGGATTTTGGGGCAAAGGATCGTAGTACCCTATTTTTTCAATGAACTTTCCGTCTCGAAATCTTCGTGAATCCGCAACAACAACACGATAATACGGGCGCTTCTTTGCGCCCATCCGCATTAACCGGATGGAGACCATTTTGAACAAACCTCCTCAACTTCAACGTGGATCCGCTCCTCAAGAAGTGACTAATGGTTAGTCACCGGTCCTCAGAGACACTACCTCCGCTGAGTACTTACAAATTTCAAGTTATGTTAACACAGAGGCTAATGCAAACGCAAGGGTTAAGTATCAGAAATCCCTATAGATACCGTATCACAGCCACAACGATTGTCTTCAGAGTCCATGGCAGAATGAGCGATAGAAAAATGGCTGGACTGATCCATTTTTTGAAGCGATCGGGCATCTTCCACGGATGGAAACCGGGGTTGAGGTATCGAAACATCCGGTAGGGCACCTGAAAAAGCAGAACGATCAGGAGTGGAATGCCCCAAATGTGCATCGCATATGACTTTGTGAATTCACCGTGGAGTGCATAAATCAATGATCTCGTCAAACCACAACCGGGACAATCCCATGTGGTCAGAAGCTTGAATCCACACAGAGTAGGGATACGGATTCCAAAAAGGTTCACGCCTCCAGTCGAAGCAACGCTCAGCCAGGCTCCCACGAGAATCAATGTGGAAACCAGAGCGATCACGAGATGTTGATTGAGCCTGTTCAAGGCCAACCTACTTGTTCCTGAGCAAAATCACCGATTCCCGGAATCTTGATCGTTTTACCGCGAAAAGTAGCAACGATCATTACTACCCAGATCACAAAATGAATGATCCAGATCAGATAGTTGGCAAGTCGAAATGGCTCAAAATCGGTAAGAATTGCCAGGCCGGAAGAAACAACCGTTAGAAAACCAAGAACCGTAAACATCAAGATCGATTGGAGTGCATGAAACCGGATCCTCTGGTTGTCCCTCTCGATCAGGAAAAAAAGCAATCCCGAAATACACTCGAATAAATAGCAAAGCGAGCTTTCGAGATTTGGATTTATGTGGAGACTTGTTTTCTCTCCAGATTCTGGAGGTGTATCGGACACGGTTCTAAACGTTCTTTTCTGCGAGATCTCCCACGACAGGAAAATGGAATCTTTCCCCCTGATACGCTTTGACCATGAGAAGAATCCACGCGACGAAACTCGCAAGACCCACAATCGGATAACCAACAATCCAGAATAACCATCCGATGACGGGGATGTTACTCAAAACTGCAGCGGCAATGAAAAGGACGGTAAATCCCGCTGATACCATGATGGATTGCATTGCATGGAACCGCACAAAGCTGTTTTCTTTTTCCATCAAAAAGAATATGAGGCCGGTGACCCATCCACATAAATAGGATAAAGCTCCCGCAAGGTTTGGTTCGAGTCCGGTACTTGTTTGTTTTGGCGGTGAAGGTGGCTGCTGTTCGAGCGGTTGATGTGATTGTTCCATGACTACCTCCGACGCCTAGTATATTTTCCAATTCCTGTTACTGCAACTTCTTTCTGAAAAAAGAAAGGGTCGTTTCGCCAATCCGTACTGTCTTGATCTGCTCTAATTCCAACGGAATTTCCATCTTTGATCGAGAGGAATGCTCCACGATGGTTGTGGCATCCGGAAAGGACTTTGCCGCTTCCTGTAAGAGCTGAGGATATTTGCTGAATTCGTAGGGTGGATCAAAAAAGATCAGGTCTACATGGGAAAGCTGCTGCGGGAGCAGAGTGAGGGCCTTCCAGGTGTCCATTGTGAGGATCCGCCAGGATTCTCCTTCACAACACGATTCAAGGTTCTGTTCAAGTTGGAGCAAGGCTTTGCGATTCGACTCTATAAAAATAACTTTTGAAGCGCCCCTGCTGATCGCTTCAATTCCAACGGAACCGGAACCGGCGAAAGCATCCACAAATACGCTATCTTGAATTTCGTTCTGGAGAATATTGAAAAGTGTTTCCCGCACACGGTCAGTTGTGGGCCTGAAATGCCCGGCTGCTTTTAGCGTCCGGCTGCGAAACTTCCCCGCAATCACCCGCATGTAGGAATTTTAACGCAGAGACGCGGAGACGCAGAGATTTTTATTGTTTTTTTCTCTGCGACTCTGCGCCTCTGCGTTAAGAGCTATTCGCGGGGTTCGTCTCGAACAATGACACGGTCACGCAATACTTTCAAATCGATCGTGCCATTTTTGTAGTCCTGAATGTCCTGTGGATAGAGGCTGAAAAGAATACTCTTGCCTGAACTTCCCAGAATATTATCGCGAATGTATGCATTGACAGTTACTCTTTCGTGAGAGTTGAGGTCGGTGATAAGCGGCCCATTTTCAGCCAATGAGTTTTTCATCGTCTTTGTGACGCGTTGAACCAACTGCTGGTAATTTGCTACGAGCATTTTGTTGAGGTCAACTTCATTCAACAACATGTTGGATTCTTGCACAACAAATGTGCCCAGTTGATTGGTTTCCAGCGTCTCCAAATCTTTACGCACATCGGAAAGTTGATTTTGAAGAGCCTCAAGCGTTTCCTTTGATTTCTTCTTCGAAGACTCTTCCCAATCAATTCGCTCGAGCAAACCTGCTTCCTTCGAGCGAAGGCTGATCAATTGCGCTGCGCGTTCCAACTGAGTCCTCACTTTCCGCGCCTGTTCTGCAGCCGCGCGCTGCCGGCGATCCAGCTCTTGCAATACTGGTTTCGTAAAGTAAAACGACGGAAGTTGTATTGTTACCGATATAAGCGGACCGTAATCAGGCAAGCGGCAGGAATGAGCCGAAGCGAAAATGCCGGAAAGACGGGGAAACTCCCTTCGCAAAGCCGAAATAGTAAGGTTCTCCATGTCATGAACTTTGATCGAAGTCGGCTTAGGAGCTAAAGGAGCCATAGCCGGAGCGAGAGGATCCTCCTGTGCATAGGCTCGTGCAGCAAACAAAAGAAGTAGAAGAACTCGACTAATTGCCTTCATACACCGTACCCTCTCCAGCTGAAGTACGCAACACGTGCTCCAGCAGCTCATTCGTCTTTTCCACTTCTTGACCGGTTCGATCATAAGTGGTTGCAATTTCATGCTGGATCTTTTGCAAATCCGCCTGTCTTTGAAGCTGAAGATAATTGCTGAACATCTGCATTGCGTCCCAGTACCTCTTTTGTTGCTCGATGTTCTTTTGTTCCACTAATTCCTTCATGCGGGCTTCTGAAATCTGATAAAACTGCTGGTTTTGCTGTTGAATTCCTGTCAACTGCAATTGCAGCTTCTTCAATTCTTCGGTCATATCGGAAGGAGGCGTTCCCCAGCGTACAGAGAATTCCTGCGCGTTCACCTGCCATTGAAGCGGCAAAGTAGTCAAAACAGTGATGAAAGCCGTTGTGGCAAGGAACCATAGAGCGGCCTTGCCGAAGACAATCGTTCTCCATTTTTGATCTCTTCTCAACAGATCTTGAATTCGAATTCTCTCATCCCACTCTTTCGGTGGTAATTGCTTCATGAGACCAAGCATGGCTCTAAATTCTTTTTGTTCCCGCCTGCAGGACTCGCATTCATCGAGGTGATTTTTCAATTGCAAATCTTCTTCCCTGTTTGTCTCTCCGCCCAGCTGCGAAACCAAAATTTCCAGCACCTGTTCACAATTCATCGGTTTTTAACCTCTACAAGCTTTAAAGCTCTTCTCAGGCCGTCCAAAGCGTAATACATTCGGCTTTTTACCGTTGAAAGCGGGCATTCAAGCATTTCACTGATTTCATGAAATTTCAGCCCTTCATATTCTTTCAACAACAGGACGGTCTTCTGTTCCGGTGGGAGCTGAGCGATTGCTTTCCGCATTCTTCGATAAATCTGTTCCCGCTCGGCGCTCATTTCCACATTCATTTCACCCGCCATTGAATCCGCATATTGCGAATGATCAGACATCGGGTCAAAAAACATACGCCATCTTTTTCGTTTACGTAAAAGCGTGTTGCACCGGTTGATGGCAATCTTAAACAACCAGGATGAGAACTTTGATTGCCGTTTAAACTTCGAGAGATTCCGGTATGCATTGACAAATGCATCCTGGCACACGTCCCTCGCCTCCTCTTCGGAGTTCATAAACCTGTAAACAAAATTGTAAAGAGGCTGTTGCCAGCGCTCGATCAGTACGTCAAAATCGCGTACATTCCCCTCGAGAACTGAGTCTACCAGCTCCTCATCATTCAGTCGGCGTACGTATGGCTCAGCCACCGGCTTCATATCCGTAGTATAAGACATGCTAAACTCCAAAAAGGTTTTAATAATCGTGGATCGTAATCGTAATCGTGATCATAATCATAAATCTTAATCGTTCATCATGCTCGAGGAATCGATTGCGATTAAGATTACGATTACGATCCACGATTATCTGAGCGACGTATACCAGGCTCTCAGGAAATACTCGGCTGGTTTATCTCGAGGAGTATAGTCCTTATCCCCGATACCGCCCGGCCCCCACCAGTTGTAAAAATAGACACCATGGATGTAGGGAGGGGGCGGATCCCATGTTTCAATAAATGCCCGATAACAGAGAGCCTGTTCATCAAGATCGATTTTTGCTGTAGATAAATAATTCCAGGGTTTAGCGTTCGTTCCATCGACACTCGGATATCCGATTTCGGTAAAGAGGATGGGCTTTGAATACTCTTTATAAGCTTCTTCTATACGGCCTTTTGCCGGCTTCCAGGATTCCAGCAGTTCATACAACGCGGGATTCTCTTTATCCGTCAGTCCAAAATAGGCATTCATTCCGAAATAGTCCAGGTCCTTGATAAAAGGAATGTTGTGGTAATGATCCCAATTCGCGGAATAGGTAAGTAATCCGCTGTAGTTCTTCCGGCAATATTGAATAATCCGCGACCAGTTTTCATAATCGGATTCATTCGCGCACAACTCCGATCCGATGGAAAACATTTCCACCTGATAATTGCGCGCGATTCCCAGATAGTAGCGAATCATTCTGAAATAACTATCCCACCACTCTTTCGGATTCTCGGGTTTCAAAACACCTCGCCACTCGCGATCCCCCAGATGCTGGATATGCAGGGTTGGAAAGAGAAATACGCTCAGACCGCGGCCATGCGCGTAATCGATTACCTGCGCAAGCTTCAATGGTTCCGAAGATCGCAAATTCAGATAAACTGTATTGCTTCTAATATCTTCCTGATAATTTGTCACAAAAAAAGAGACCGACCGCGCGCCCAGTCCGGCAATTTCATCCAGAGCCTTTTTGTAGTTATAGTCCTGCTCCAACGCAAATAACGGAAGGACAACTCCTTTCTGAAATTCCTTTTTTACAAGCTGAATCCTTTCCGGAAATGGTTTGTATTTGTACAGGAAATCAAAAAGATCCGGTAGAAAAGACAGATGAATCAGACTGAAGATTAAGACGATCCAGAAACGTATCGACCGAAACATCTTGAATGTTGGGCAGCCTTAAGAGTTCAACTTGTCCAGGGCGGCTTCCATTTCTTCTCTGGCGTGCTTGTTCCCTTTTTTCGTGGCAACTTCGATTCCCCTTTGAAGGAAAATCCTTGCTTGATCGAATTGATTGAGATTCTCTGCCGAGATCGCGGCCTGAGAATATGCCGCCGGTTCGGCCGGCTCCAACCGGATCACTTCCTCGAATTGCTGGAGGGCTTGAGAGAATTCCGAGGCTCCCAGGTATTCCATCCCCAGCGCGTAGCGCGAGAAAGTGTCGGACGGATCCAATTCCACAAATTCTTTGAATTGCTCCAGCCTGCTCTTTTCAGCGTCCATTATCCTTCCAGCGCTACCAGGAACGGATCCCGAATTGCTTCGCAAACCCAGCGTAGAAAACGCGCCGCATCGGCGCCATCGATGATTCTGTGGTCATAAGAGAGCGATAAAGGCAGCATCGTGCGTGGTTCAAAGGACCCATTCGTATAAAAAGGCTCCATGCTTGAACGCGAAATTCCCAGAATGGCAACTTCTGGAAAATTCACAATTGGTGAAAAATTTGTGCCGCCGATTCCTCCCAGATTTGTAATCGTGAAGGTTCCCCCCTGCATCTCTTCGAGCGTAAGTTTTCGGTTGCGCGCCCGTTCGGCCAATTGAGTGAGTTCAACGGACAACTGAAGAATGTTTTTACGATCCACATCCCGGATCACCGGAACCAACAATCCTCGATCCGTATCGACTGCAACACCGAGGTGGTAATACTTTTTGTATATGATGTCTTTACGTGATATGTCGAGCGACGCATTGAACTGCGGGAAATTTTTCAGCGCTGACGCAATCACTTTTATCAGAACGGCTGTAACCGTGAGCTTTCCCCCTGCGGCTTCAGCTTTTGCGCCAAAGTTCTTACGATACTCTTCCAACCTTGTTACATCCGCTTTGTCAAATTGAGTGACCTGCGGAACGTTGGCCCATGCAATCGCCATCCGTTCGGCAGTTTTCTCACGGATGTTGCTCATCGGCTTTCGTTCGATTTGTCCCCAGCGCGAAAAATCCGGAAGAGCTGGCGCAATGCCTCGCTGACCGGCCACTTGACCTCCGCGATGGATCAGGCGCGCAAACTCCTTCACATCCTCTACAGTAATTCGCCCGCCCGCACCGGTTCCCGGAACGTCCGCAATATCGATTCCGATCTCTCTTGCAATTCTTCGAACTGAAGGAGAAGCGGGAACGACTTTTTGCGGAGCAGCCGTTGCAGGATGATACACAGTTGCTTCATGAATCTCGATCTCCCCCTCCGGAGTTTCCTCCTGTTCCACAGAGGGAGTCGTGACAGCTTCTTCCTCTTCCGGTTGCGCTTCTGCGGGAGCCGCAGTTTCTTTTGTATCTTCCACTGCCGGCTCCTTCAGCTTTGATTTCTCGGCCGTTTTCGGCGGTTCTTCTGCCTTCGCTTCTTTCGATTTGGATGCAGATTTTTTCTTAGGCGCGGCTTTCGTCTCAGCACTCTCTTCAACCACCAATACCGTTTGACCAACCTGAGCTTTTCCCCCTTCCTGAACCAGAATCTCTTTTACTGTCCCCGCAACCGGCGAAGGAACTTCGATTGTCGCCTTATCGGTTTCCAATTCCAGTACCGCTTGATCCTGATCAATCTTTTGCCCCGCCTGCACAAGCAATTTGACAACATTTCCAGAATCAATATTTTCACCAAGCTCAGGTAACTTTACTTCTGTCGCCATCACATCCTCATTATTTTGAACAGAAGATCGCGAAGATCGCAAAGCAAGAATTTTTTATTCTTTGCGTCCTTTGCGTTCTTCTGTTCAAATATTTTTTACGAGATCATCGGGTTTGCTTTTTCCGGATCGATATTCAAATCCTTCACCGCTTGAGCCACAACCTCGCGCTCTATTTTGTTTTGCAAATGCAGACCATAGAGCGTAGCAAGCGCAATGTAGCGAGCATCAATTTCAAAGAAATTACGGAGGGCCCTGCGGCTATCGCTGCGGCCATATCCATCCGTCCCCAGTGACATAAGCCGTCCCGGAACCCATCGCGAAATGGAGTCCGGCAGCGCTTTAACGTAATCGCTGGACGCAACAGTAATGCCATCGATTCCACTCAGACATTGTGTAATGTAGGGAACCCTGGGTGTATCCTGCGGATGTAAAAGATTCCATCGCTCAATTTCCAGACCTTCCCTCCGGAGCTCCTTATAACTTGTAACAGACCAGACATCGGCTGCAATATTGTATTTTTCTTCCAGCAATTTTTGCGCTCGCAACACTTCGTTCAATATCGGTCCGGATCCGAGCAGCTGCGCTTTCAAATCAGTGTGTTGCAACTCAGATGCTTTAAAGCGGTACATTCCTTTCAGAATCCCATCTCTGCAATCTGCCGGCATCGGTGGCATCGCATAGTTTTCATTATAAACAGTCAGATAATAGAAAATATCTTCCTGGTTTTCGTACATCCGGCGGATTCCCTCGCGAATAATCACAGCAAGCTCATACGCGTACGCTGGATCATACGTGATTAGATTCGGCACGGAGTAAGCCAGAAGATGGCTATGTCCATCCTGATGCTGCAGGCCTTCCCCATTCAATGTGGTGCGTCCTGCTGTGCCGCCAAGTAAGAATCCCTTGCAACGCATGTCTCCGGCGGCCCAGATCAAATCACCGATTCGCTGAAATCCGAACATGGAATAGTAGATAAAGAATGGAATCGTGTTGATTCCATACGTAGAATAGGCAGTCCCGCCTGCGATGAAAGAAGCCATGGATCCGGCTTCCGTAATTCCTTCTTCCAGTATCTGTCCATCCGTGGCTTCCTTGTAATAAAGCAAAGTGTCGGCATCCACGGGCTCATATAATTGACCAACATGCGAATAGATTCCGCACTGCCGGAATAAAGCTTCCATACCAAATGTGCGTGCTTCATCAGGCACAATTGGTACGATGAAATCGCCTATCTTCGAATCTTTGAGAAGCTTAGACAAGAGCCGTACGAATACCATTGTAGTGGAGGCATCCCTTCCTGCTGTTCCCTTAAAGAATTCGTCGAACAAATCATCGGGCGGCGACTGAATTGGTGTTGTGGTTCTCTTGCGCACCGGCAGGTAACCGCCGAGTTTACGCCGGCGTTCAGAAAGGTATTTGATTTCAGGGCTCTCTTCCGGAGGCCGGTAAAAGGGCGCTTCGGCCACATCTTCATCCGAGATAGAAATGCCAAAGCGGGTCCGGAATTCGCGAAGCTCTTCTTCGTTCAACTTTTTCTGCTGGTGCGTAATATTCTTCCCTTCGCCGGTTTCTCCCAGTCCGTACCCTTTGATTGTTTTCGCAAGAATCACTGTGGGAGCGCCTTGATGCTCTACTGCCGCTTTGTACGCCGCATAAACTTTTTGTGGATCATGACCGCCGCGACGCAATTTCTGCAACTGATCGTCCGACAGATGATCCACCATTTCCAGCAATCGCGGATCCACCCCAAAAAAATGCTCGCGAATGTAGGCGCCGCTTTCGACAATGTACTTCTGGTATTCCCCATCGACGACCTCATTCATCCGGTTCACAAGGATACCGTCCTTATCTTTGGCAAGAAGCGAATCCCAATCCGAACCCCAAATCACTTTGATTACATTCCAACCGGCCCCTCGAAACGCCGCTTCCAGTTCTTGAATAATCTTTCCATTTCCACGAACCGGCCCATCCAACCGCTGCAAATTGCAATTGATTACAAAAATCAAGTTATCCAGTTTTTCGCGGGAAGCAAGCGTTATTGCGCCCAGTGATTCAGGTTCATCCGTTTCTCCATCGCCTAAGAAAGCCCAGACTTTGGCGTCGCCCATTTTTTTCAACCCGCGGTCTTCGAGATAGCGCATAAAGCGCGCCTGATAAATTGCCATGATCGGCGAGAGGCCCATCGAAACAGTTGGGAATTCCCAGAAGTCAGGCATCAGCCACGGATGCGGATACGAGGAAAGCCCACCGCCTGAAGCAAGCTCATTCCGGAAATTTTCCAGCTTCTCTTGAGTGATTCTGCCTTCCAGATAAGCGCGCGCATAAATTCCAGGCGAGGCATGCCCTTGAAAATAGACACAATCTCCTTCATAGCTTTCACTTTTGCCGCGGAAGAAATGATTAAAACCTATCTCGTACAGAGTCGCAGCCGACGCATAAGTTGAAATATGTCCGCCGATGCCGACCTCGTTTTTGTTAGCACGGACAACCATCGCCATTGCATTCCACCGGGTAATGCTTTTGATGCGTCGTTCAATTTCGCGGCTCCCTGGGAAAGGAGGTTGCCGCTCGACAGGGATGGTGTTGATATAAGGAGTGTTGGCGGTAAAAGGGACTTCGACACCCTGCTTTTGTGCGTAGATCTGAAGCTGCCTGAGAAGGTCTTGAACCCTCTGAGGTCCACCGGTCTGGCGAACATACTCGAGAGATTCCAACCACTCTCTGGTTTCTTGATCAGCCTGTTCCTTCTCTTTGTCAATTCTATAGTGCACTCTAACCTTCCTTATTAACTATTTTAACGGCCTTGGCGTCTTGGCGTTGAGTTAATTATAGATATCTGTATTCACCGCAGAAAGTCAAGGCATGACAGCCTTGGGGATCCGCTTGACCTCATACACAATGTTATAGACAAAATTGGAGTTTCCCAAACGGATGGCGTCATTCTCGTGCAGCAAGCGCCGATCAACCCGGACTCCATTCACGAACGAACCGTTCCGGCTGTTCAAATCTTCCAGCACGTATCCTTCCGGACCTTTGAAAATGCGCGCATGCATGTTGGAAACACTCGGATCGGTTAGATGGATTTGATTTCCCATCTGCCTGCCGATGTAATATTCCTGTTCAAGCAAGGGAAATGTCTCCTTTTCGGCCTCAGGTTTCCTGAGCGTCAATCTTGCGAGCGTAATCTTTAATACGTCCTTATAGGTGAGCCGCGCTGTTGTTGAAATGAGCAGCTTTGTATCCGATTTCATTTTTTTTGTTGGAATTGCCGCCTGAGAACGTTTCGTTTCTTCCTTGACCGTTTGCAGCGCCAGCTCATCCTGAGGTACCACTTCTATAAGCTTGTTCGCAAAGAGCCCGTACAGAAGTCTGTAGACATCCAGCACGCTTTCAGAAGATTCGCCGGTCACGTCTTCGAGAGTCCGCTTTCCATCGATCAGGAACAATACTTTCCATTCTTCCAGGGTTAGATTGATCTGCTCGTGGCTTGCCGGATCCCCAATCGTCCGTAAAACCACATTCTTTTTAGGTAAATTCTGCGAGAAGTAACCGATTTCCTCAATTCGCCGCGCCCCTTCCATGATCAGATTCGCGTGGTCTATAGAAATCGTAACCGCGTGCGGTGGAAGTTCCATCACATCGAGGAAATTGAATTTCCCTTCGTGCCAGGTAAAACAATCGTAGATGATTTCAGAAACCTGTATTTTTAGATAATCCCGAAGCTCCCCTTCCGATAGGACATTTTGTTCCACAGCAACGCGTCCGAACTTTTCTCCTTGTTGCGTCATCAGTTCTTCGAGTTGTTTCCATCCCGATTCATCGAGCTTTTTTTTGCGAATAAGAACCGCTGCCAGTCTAAATTTTTCCTGATTTGAGGCGGCATAAACAACGTTTCCCGAGTCAAAATAGATATCGGCAAGTTTAGAGGCGCTGGAAAGGTTGAGAGTTCCGATCTTTTGTCCGATATTTAGGAAGGTTAGAATTTCAGATAAAGGAAAGAATTTGAGTGTTCCTTGCAGGGTGATTTCCATGAAGAACTCTTTTTTTCATTCTATTCTAAGGGTACTGCTGTTTCAATTTGTGGTCGTTACGCAGCTCTTCGGAGAAACGTATCTGGGCTACTCCGACTACCATATTATTACGGACCGGAATTTTCGCGCCGACAAGTATTTTCTTGTGATGGCGGAACATGGTGTGAACTTTCAGCGAATCTGGGTAACTGGCTACAGCGGGAGCGCAAGAAACGTTGATGAACTGATGCCTTTTGTCCGGCGCGGAAATAAGTACAGATTATCCGAGATCAGTCCAGTCTATCGTAAACGATTGACCGATGTGATGCAGCAAGCCGAATCTCATGATCTGCGCGTGATGCTCACTCTTTTTGACCACTGGTCTTTACGGAAAGTATTTGAACATACCCCCTGGCATTTCAAGAATAATGAGGAACGGCTTTTGAAAAGAGCGTTGCCCGATTTTTACGATGTTGAAAACAAAAAGCTCATGCGGATCCAGGAGAATTTGGTCCGGGAAATCGTCAGGGAAACGAAGAGATTCGACCCCATCTACGAAATCATGAATGAAGCAGGCAGCGCCGACTGCTCACAGTTAAACAAATGGCACGAGATGGTAGCTTCCTGGATTCTTGAAGAAGAGCCGGATGCGGAAATTGCTGTCAACCCAAAACCGGACTGCGGGCAGATTCTCAATGCCGCGTGGGTTGACATCATCTCCTTTCATCAAAATGCATGGGATACTTACGGAATTTGTCCATCGATACAACAGTATCCTGAGAAACACGTAATCATCGATACGGACGGAGCCTGGGAAATTCGCGATGACAATAGGCTTGTAAAACGCTGGCTCGCAGAAAGTCTCCGCTGCGGCGCGTCATTCAATCACAAGGACGACATTTACCAGTTGGACCGCCAGTTGCTAAGACATTACCGGGAAGTAACGGAAAAGAAGTAGCGCGGACGTCCCGTCTGCGCAAATCACGCAGGCGTGACGCCCGCGCTACTTTGATACCTCTTTAAAGCTTTCAGTGACTTGCTGCAGCACAGGCTTGTTCTTGTCGTACATGGATTTCAAAGTCCACGTAAGGAGCTGGTGAAGATTCTTTTCCGTTTCGACAGTGGTATGGAGATAAACCACGCTCAGATTGTTGATGAAACCCCGTATTTCATATTGAAGAGCGGGATGACCGCCTACTGTTAGGGTAACTGGCGCTGACGTTTGCGCTTGCGCAAGGCTTTTTACGAGCGTCCCTCTGGTGATCTCCGAATGCTTTTCCAGGGTCATGTCTTGAAAGTCTTCCTTACTTTCAGACAGCACGATGATGTAAAGCTCCTTTTTCCGGTTCGACGCTTGAAGTTCGGCGGTGTCATGCAAATCACGATCTTCTTTCCATCCCGATGGGATGGAAACTTGGATCGTTTTTTCAGGATCCATGAGAACCGCTCCTGCATCAATCTTTTGATCTGCAAGAGCGCATCCTGGTCCTTGCAGTAAAACGACGAGACCAAAAAGCACGAAGATTTTAGAAATGGTCATACCTTGATTCTCCCCGCATGTAGCAATCGCATTCTATCGGCATGAGCATTGTGTGTCAATCTCGATCAGTCTTGTGAGATCGTCTTGATGGGAAAATCGGACCAGGACACAGGGACTCGGCAAAAACTTTTCCAAACGGTCCGCCCACTCGATAAGAACGAGTTGGTCCGTTCCCAGGAGTTCATGAATGCCGGCTTCAAATATCTCAGATTCCTTATCGAGCCGGTAGAGATCAACATGATAAATCTTTTTGCTTTCGCCGTACTCACGCACGAGCGCGAACGTGGGGCTCTGAACTTCCCGCGGGTCGAGACCGAATGCGGAAACGAAACCCCTGACGAAAGTGGTTTTTCCGGATCCAAAAGGCCCGATCAAGCAGATTTTTTCATCGCCACGAAGTTTACCGGCGAAATCCGTGGCAATCGCTCTGGTCTCCTCCTCAGAACGTGAAATGAATCTTGAGATATTCACTTTCGATGTCCTCTCCGGATCGCACAAGCCGGAGCGCCTCCTTCCACCAGTCGAGAATATCCATCGCATTCATAGGCTGCTGCGGGTATCTGGCTTCGAATATATTAGAAGTCAAGCCGTGAAGGTACACGCCGGCCAGAGCGGCCTCAACCGGTTTCAGGCCCTGGGATAAGAAGCCGGTGATGATTCCTGTAAGCACATCTCCCGTTCCGGCGCTTGCCAGCGCCTGTCCTCCCGTGAGCACGATCCACGCTTTTTCGTCCGGATGAGCGACAATCGTCCTGTAACCCTTCAACACCACAATCGCGCCTGTCCCGGCTGCCAATCTCCTGGCCATCGCCGCGCGGTCCTTTTGCACGGAAGCCGTATCAGTCTTCATGAGTCTTGCCATCTCACCGGGGTGCGGGGTCAAAATGGTGCTCGAATTTTTTCGTTGCAGGACCGGTGTTTTCTCTTCTGCCAGCAAGTTCAAACCGTCTGCATCGATCACCAGTGGCCCTTTGAATTGCGTCACCACGGCTTGAAACAACTCAATTGTTTCCCCGGCGATTCCCATACCGGGGCCAACTGCAACAGCAGTCTTATCGGACAAAAAGGAAACGAGATCGGATAAAGAATCCGCGCCTAGAGTCATTAACTCGGGCCCGAGCGACGCAATGATGGGCTGGATCTGCGAAGAACAGGCAACCGTCACAAGACCGGCTCCGGACCGCAAAGCGCTCTTTCCCGCCATATAAGCGGCTCCGGTCTTACCAGGAGAACCGCCGACGATTACGGCATGCCCGAACGTTCCTTTGTGACTGTCCACGGGCCGGTGAGGCAAAACGGCGCGTATGTCCTTTGCGCGTACTACAACTGTAGTAGATTGTGCAGCAATCCCGATATCGACAACGTACGTTTCTCCGCACATCTTACAGGCGGGAGCCAGAACATGACTGTATTTCAGGGCGGCCAGCGCAATCGTGGAGTTTGCCTTGATCGCAGGCCCGATCAGAGAACCCGAGTCGCTGCTCAGACCGGAAGGAAGGTCGATGGAAACCACCTCTTTTCCGGCTCGATTGATTTTTTGAACGGCTGAAGAGTAAGCGCCTTCCAACGGTTTCGTGAGTCCTGTTCCAAAAAGCGCATCGATCACCAGATCGCATTCGGCGATCAACCCTTCGAGTTGTGCCCCCTGTGGATCCTCCTTGCATCGAACACCGTAAGAACAAGCGCGAGACCAGTTCTCTGCCGGATCCGCTTTTAATTCGGAAACCTTTCCCAGTAGAACGACGGTAGGACTCCAACCCGCCTCTTTGAGCAAGCGCGCCACTGCGAGACCGTCACCGCCATTATTCCCTTTTCCGCAAACCACCAGCACGCGGCGCGGCCTCGGATTTTTTCGCAACAGAATTTCGGCGACACGCGTGGCTGCATTCTCCATTAATGTCAGTGAAGGAATGCTGAGGTTCTCGATCGCGTGCGTATCGGCCGCGCGCATCTGTTCCGCGTTCAGAACATTCATGTGTTCGAAGTAGGGGCAGGCCTCGTGCCTGCCCTAAACGGGCGACCACAAGGGTCGCCCCTACCTACAAGCTTACCGGAACTTTCCTCGTTTCCGAAACGCCGGATATGCGATCCTGAACAGTCACATTGAGTTCGTAAGCACCTGCAGGCGCCTCAAGGGCTGGAAGTTTTACTGTGATCTGATTCAAATCGTCAAAAGTGGCGCTGCTCCATGTAAAACTCTCACTGTGCTCCTTCCGGGTGATCACCTGCTCCCCTTTTTTCAGCTCTTGAATGAACACAAGTTCGGCAAATTTCCGCGTCCCTTCATCGTATACAGGAGCCGAAGCAACGGGAATGCTCACCTGAATTTGAGGCGGCCGGGCTTGCAACACCTGAGCACCGAAATTGAGCTCCGCGATGCCAAACTTCTCGGTGGATCGAACCGAAAAGAGAAGAGCGTCATAATCAATTTTCTCATCCACGACGTTGCTTTTAGAAACATCCGCAAACGCCATGTTCACCAGGCTCGGAATTTCTTGATACCGGAAATTTGCATCGAGCGAAGCTTGCTGAGCTGCCATGGTGTCGCCGCTCTCAGGATTGGGAGGCGCCAGAACGTACTTAAAATCGCGCCAGATAAACATCAAAGCCTCATTTTTCGGAATCCGTTTTGCGGGAAGTTTGTCATAGACCCACAGCAGCGCAGGACGTGACGATTCCGCGATCGTTTGATGATCCACTCGCGACGGAGACCCGAAGATCACATAGACTTTGCCTCTTGCAGTCTGCCATCCGGGTATATCCCGCTCAGCAAATTCCTGATTCGCGTGTTCAACTCTTTTAAAGAATTCCTCCTTGAATTCATTCGCGCGTGTTCGCAAAATCGGATCGCGCCTGGCCCAAAAGAGTTTGATAAACTGCATCTTCTCTTCTGGTGTTTTCAGCTTCGGGAAAATGGTCCGTTCTTGATCAGTCATGATGATACTCACGGGACCCTTTGCCCATTCATCCACGTTGTTCTGGAGATCTTTCCAGCTCACCGTTGTTTGCGCGTAGACGAAACCGGTGGCCAGCATGATCAACATCAGTAAAATTTTCTTGAACATAATTCCTCCTATGTAGTGCCCTGTCTCAGGACACCAGGACTCTTCTTAACTCATCTACTGATCTGCACGTAAAATCAGGTGGAACGTTCAGTTCAGAGGATTGTGCATTCTCACTCCAGCACAGCCACGCGGTAAACGCATGCGCCGCCTTTCCCGCTTCCACATCGGATGCAGCGTCGCCTACGACAATCGTTTCTCCGGGTAGTAAGTTCTGCTCTTTCATGAGCTTCAAAATCCCTTCCGGATCAGGTTTCGGATGCTGGACATCTTCGCCGCAAATCAGAGCATCGAAAAGATGCAAAATCCGTGTCTGCTCGAGACAGAACCTCGTGCTCATATGTCCGCCTCCAGTAAAAAGCATAAGTTTCGCGCCGTTTCTTTTCAACTCAAACAAAAGTTCACGGATACCCGGATAGAGATGGATCTCGCCAAAATGAGCGCGGTAATAGTCGAAGAAACGGTTGAAAGCTTCCTGCTTCTTTTCCGCCGGGATGAATTTTGCAATCACATCCATTTCGGCAGGTCCGAACGCCGCAAACCATTCTTCTCTGGTGTGACGCTTTTCCGTGTAAGGCTCGATTGCGTGATCAAACGCGCCCAAAATCACATCGAGCGAATCGCACAAAGTTCCATCACGATCGAAAAT
>JAKEFK010000060.1 GCA_022616075.1 bacterium | reverse complement strand
GAAGATCTAGCTAACTCTCCGCAATTTCTGGCAGAAGGAGAATGGGCATCGATATCAAAAACCTCTTCCGTTTTAGTGCAGATCTCAGCGGACTGAATGTCAACCGAAAATCAAGAATTGGAAACCGCTATTGACTGCGATCAAGATGAAAACTAGACTAAAGGTATAGAAGTTATCATCGGTTTAGTGACTCAATAATTTACAACACTAACACATCCAATCGCCATGGTTGTACACCATGGTTGCTTCCTGGGAGGGAATATGAACAAAAAACCTTTCTTGGTTTTTCTGTTGCTATTTGCAATGACGTTTTCGCTTTGTTTTGCGAAATCCGATGATACATCTTCGACCAGTAATGCGATTAAACCAATCAGTGGTCAGGCCGTTCGTTTTGCAAAATCCAAGAAGGCCCGCTCTCTGAAACCGCCGAAGGGGGTAGCTACTCCTAATCTTCAGTCCGATGAAGAAAGCATTGTTGAAATTCCAACCCTACCTCTGCCAAGAGATGGAGAGGAAAACTTAATTCGACAGATTGTGCCCAAAATTTTTGTTGATCCTGCTGCACAGAAATGGGCAGCACCGATGGCAATGCCATCTCCGAGTATTAGTTTTGACGGGATCAATAACCTGGACAATGCGAATGCTTTTGGATTCAGGGTTTTGCCACCTGATACAAATGGCGATGTAGGTCCCAATCACTATGTTCAGATGGTGAATCTGCTTGTCCGCGTTTTTGATAAGACCGGCGCGCCGTTAACGGCTCCATTCAAACTAAGCAGTCTATTTGCACCCCTTGGAGGGATTTGCTCTACGAACGACAATGGTGATCCAGTCGTTTTATATGATCCTCTTGCAGACCGCTGGCTGTTAAGTCAATTCGCGTTCCCGCCGAGCGGCAATCCGCCCTACCATGAGTGCATTGCAATTTCAAAGACTTCTAATCCGACAGGAGCTTATTTTCTCTATGACTTTGTGGTTCCGAATGCAGAATTTCCGGATTATCCTAAGATCGGGGTTTGGCCGGATGCATACTACATGACCGCTAACCAGTTCTTCAACTTTGGACCATTCGATGGAACGGGCGTGTATGCTTTCGAGCGCACCAAAATGCTGGCTGGTGATCCAACGGCAAGCTTTATCTATTTCAATCTCGATTTGGCTTCTCATCCCGAAGGAGTCGGCGGCATGCTACCATCCGACCTTGATGGACCGCCTCCCGCAGCAGATACGCCGAATACCTTTGCTTACTTTACCGCAATTAACTTTGGCGATCCCGCAGACGGACTCAGGCTATTCGACTTTCATGTTGATTTTGGTACACCAGCAAATTCAACTTTTACAGAAAGACCCGAAAGCTCCTACGCAGCGCCTGTACCCGTAGCGGCTTTCGACCCAACTTTGAATTCAGGTAGCGGTACTTGTCCGGTTGGAACCTTCAACTTCAGGGATGATATAGATCAGCCTTTGATACCAGGAAATCCAGCCGCTTCCTGCAATGCAAAATTGGATGCAATTGCTGACAGATTGATGCACAGAATGCAGTACCGGAACTTTGGACCTTATGAAACGTTGGTAGTAAACCACACTGTTGATGTGAACTTTACACCGCCAACCGATACTGCTGGCCATCTTGCCGGCGTGCGTTACTACGAATTGCGTAGAACATCGCCAGGAGGGCCTTTTTCCGTAAATGAACAAGCAACGTTTTCGCCCGATAGTGATCACCGCTGGATGGGTAGCGCAGCCATGGACAGCAACGGCAATCTTGCGGTGGGATACAGCGTCTCCAGTGCAACTGTCTATCCTTCGATTCGTTATGCCGGACGCCTTGCTTCCGATCCTCCTAGTGGACTTTTCCAGGGAGAAACAACATTGCATACAGGATTGGGATCCCAGGGGAACAGTGCTTCACGTTGGGGTGATTACAGCGCATTAACCGTGGATCCTTCAGACGATTGCTCATTCTGGTATACAACTGAGTATTACAACACCACTGATAACAACGGTACGATACCATGCTCCTCCACTGGCTTTTTGAGCAATGCTTGCTGGTCAACTCGAATCGGCAGTTTTCGATTCCCAACTTGTATCGCTAACGAAGCCGCGAGCCCAAATACTTTGTGGCCACCGAATCATAAGATGAAAAACGTGACCATAAACTATGAGAATGGCCCAGGAGTTACCTGCTCCCTGAGTGTTACCAGTGACGAACCGGAGGGAGTAACTTCACCTGATTGGATTGTGATTGATTCGCATCATGTGCTACTGCGTGCGGAACGTGATGGCTTTGGTGATGGACGTGTCTACACAATTACGATTGAATGTTCTGATGCGAATGGCACAAACACCCAAACTGTGTTCGTAACCGTACCTCACGATCAGGGACATTAGAAGATTACGAAAAGGAATTTATTAGCCTGGATTTATAGAGGCGGGTCAATAATCGACCCGCCTCTTTTCAAATCTGTTCAACCTTGACCTAACTTTCGTTCCTACGTTCCATGATTTGGCGGGGTGTAGTCGACAAATCTTTTGATAAACTCCAACGCAGCATCGCGGCTGGAGTGTTACAACGGCATCTGATGTATCCAGTCTGAACTTTGTCCCATTGTCCGGTACAAGTGAAGAAGCGCGAGCGATCAAAGCATTTTTCGCTGAAGCGAATATTCTCACAGGGAAGTACGCAACCGAAACCAAATTAAAACTCGGTCTGATGCGGGTAAGCGTTCACAAGATCTGCAGTGGTTCAAATGAAACTTCAGTTGGGTTGTTTTAAAGGCAGGCGGACTTTGAAACATGTATTACCTGGTTACGAGTAAACAGAAATGCTGCCGCGATGTCTGCGGATGATTCTGTCTACGGTGTCTAAATCAAGGCCAGTCCCCTCATGCATTTTTTTCGTTGTAAAAAATGGTTCGAAAATTTTGGCTTGAATTTCAAGCGGGATTCCCCGGCGCCAGTATCACTAATTTCAACTACTACAAAATCACATCCACAGTGGTTGAGATGAAGCTCAGTT
>JAKEFK010000059.1 GCA_022616075.1 bacterium | reverse complement strand
GCTTCGTTGCTCGCTCGTTACATACCACAGCGGGTATGCGCCTCGCTCGCGCCTTGCCATCAAGCCTGCGAGCCAGCAGCATATGTCATCATATTTATGGGGAGGGACACTAAGTAACAGCCGTTCGATTTGCCCTCACTGAGAAAGTATTTAGGCAAGATCAGCCCGATGGAAGATGTCGAGAAAGCCCTACAACTCGCTTTCTAAAAACCGAGAAACGGTTGCGACAGCCCGTGCAGGGAAGTTCGGCAGTTGTTCCTGGAAGTTTTCCGTGGCAAATCGCAGCAATTCAATTGCAGCGTCCACTGTGTCCAGTCGCAAGATCCTGATTATCTCGCGCCCGGCTTCAGGAAACACGCGCTCGAATCTGCGATGTGAATCCAGATCATCCAGAAGTGTTTTGTCGGGAGAGTTCAGATAAAAAGATCAGAGCGATAAAAACTCCTGATGGCCTGATCGCACAATCACAAAGAAATCATGATCCGACCATTGATCAGGAACCTAGTCCTGTGCAGCCATGGACCCCAGGGCTACCAGTCCGAGAACGGACTCTTCTGCGGTCAACTGCTGTTTCAATTGTCTGTAAAACGATGATAGCGCTCTGGCGTCATTGTCTTACTATAGGCTGGATTCTTCTTTTCCTGGAAGCATCTCGACTTGCGAAGCCTGGCCGGCAAACCGCCGGCGCTACAATTTCGGCACGGGTGAACGCAGATTCAAAATCGGTTATTCTGAAGCCACTCTCTGATGAGCGAACAGACCAGACACAAGGTGGGTCCACTCGTTCTGCTCCTTTTACTCCTTACAGTCCAGTGTTTTGTTGTCATCTTTTCAACGTGGCCTCCAAAATTCCAAGGGGATGAGACTTACTATGTTACGAAAGCTTTCTATAAGCCTCTTATTAGCGACTCGCATCGACCCCAGGGATATCAACTATTCATTGCGTTATGCAACCTTGCAAATGATCGAGCCGGCAACGTCAGATACCGCTGCGCAGTAGTCCAGTTGCTTCTTGCTATCGGTGTAATTCTTTTCTTTTATCGCATTGCAAGCCGCGCTCTGGGCTCATCACCAAGGCTTTATTTCGTCGCTTTCCTTCTTGGCATTCAACCGTGGGTATTTGATTCTACGCGCAGATTGTATCCGGATTCGCTGACAGCTTCGTTGCTGACTTTCGGATTGCTGGGTCTGTTTGCTTTTATCAGAGCGGCTAAACCAGGGTCCGCCTTTGGATTCTTTTTCCTTTCCACATTGTTATTATGCGCAACCATCCTTTTACGCCCCGAAATGATTGTACTGACACCCGTATTCCTATTCGTTGCGCTTGTTTTGAAGTGGAGGGAGAGAGTACCGTTATGGATTGCTATGACACTCTCTCTTCTCTTCGTAGCATCGGCCGGCTTTTTATCAGGATATCATCTTATTTTGAAAGGAAAGGTCGGAGTATTTGGGAAATTCTCGCTAACAAAACCCGGCGCATTGAACTGGGTACAAACGTGGTTTGCCACCGAAAGGATGGGGTTCAAGAATTTTCTGAATGGACCATATATGAACCGGTCGAAATTCGACCACCTTCCGGATCGCGCTTTTTCGGATGAGTATGAGCGCAGTGAGATCCGCAGAGCGTGTGAGCTCTCCGAACAACGAAGAAAATACGATCAAGATGTAGATGACATTTTCCGGAAGGTAGCTGAAAAACGAAAGCAAGAGCACTTTTTTCGACATTCCCTTCTTGCAAAGATTTGGGCTATGGCTCAGATCTGGCTGAATCTGGTAGCCAGCGAACAATGGTTTCGACTTGTCCCGCACAATGGTTTTCTCTTCCTCCTGATGGTTCTGTTTTTCTTTTCATTAAAGTTACTCGTGTTTTCCCTTGCGGCTCTGTCAGTGCTTCAAGTTTTCCGATATCAACGTGAAAAAAAACTGCGGTGGTATCACACCCTGACGATTCTGATGATTTTATGTGTTGTAATAAGAACGTTATTGATGGGAGGCATGATTGGTTACCTGCACCGCTATGCAATTCCTGCGTGGCCTGCGATGTTGTGGTGCGCGGTTAGTGGTTGTATTGATTTTCCCTCCGGGCTTTTCGCGAAAATTGTGAGAAAATAATGCCACCTGAAAGGAGAAGCGAACTGGGGTGAGCCATCCGTTAAAGGGACGCGTACTCATGGTAGCCGTTGACGCGGGTGAGTTATCCTTCATTCGTTCCTCGATCGAAAAACTTCCAACGTTCCAACGTCTGTTGCAGGAAGCAGCCCTTTTCCAGTTCCGGTCGAGCGCCGAACACATTGCTGCATCCGTCTGGCCGACGATGTACATGGGGAAACATGCCGGCGAGCACGGGATCACTCAACACATTCAATGGGATCCTTCTTCGATGCGAATGCGCCGCATTTCGTCCGATTGGATTTACTGTGAACCTTTCTGGTATGACCTGGCGCGCGCAGGATTGGGAGTGACCGTTCTCGATGTTCCTTTCACTTTCGAGAATCGTTTGCCGGAAGCTGTTGAGGTAATCAATTGGGGATCTCATGACCTGATCGGAAAGTTCGGCGCGACCTCAACCGGGTTACGCGCGGAGATCCGGCGCCGTTTCGGTCCTCATCCAATGGGCTATGAAATTCCGGTGAGCAAGGATACCAGCCAGTTGATTACCATGAAGAAGGAGTGCGTTGATGGCGCCGGAATCAAAGGGCAACTTTCCAGATGGCTTCGCGATACGACTCAATGGGATTTTTTCCTTACAGTATTCGGAGAGTGCCATCGCGGCGGACACATCCTGTGGCGCGATCATGATGAAGTGCACTCGCACGTGCCGGGCGGCGCTCTCCTTGAGGTGTATCAGGCGGTAGATGCAGCGATCGGAACGATTATCGAAGGTGTGGATCTCAATTTGACTACTGTTGTGGTTTTTGCGCTTCACGGTATGGGCTACAATTTTTCACAAGAACATTTTGTGCGCCGCGCGATGGACCGCATTAATGCGATCTATTTCAATGAAACTTTTACAGGTGACAATTCGTTGCCAAAACAGCGCGGGTTGATCCGCGCGCTGCGTGAATCGATTCCTGCGCCTGTGCAGCACGCGATCGCCCGGTCTGTGCCGGTTGAAGTTCGTGACTTTGTTGTGAGTCGCGAAGTGACAGGGGGACTGGATTGGAAGCGGACACCCGGTTTCGCTTTGCGGTCGGACCTCTTTAGTTTCGTGCGTTTGAATGTGATGGGACGCGAGCCGCAGGGAATCCTCGAAGCGGGAAGCGATTCTTATCTCCGTTACATCGAACATGTGACGGAAAGTTTTCTTGGGCTGCGAGCAGCCGGCACAAACGTCCCGATCGTTGAAGATGTTCTATTGCTACAAGAAATTTACCCCGGTTCGCGGCAACATCTTTTGCCCGATCTTCTGCTCCGGTGGAGGGAGGAGTATCCTGCTAACGAAGTGAGTTCAAAATCTCTCGGCACTGTGAAAGCTGCACCGGACTCAGGACGAACCGGTGAGCACCGTGCGGAGGGTTTCGCATTAGTTCTCGGTCGAGGAGTAAAGCAGGGAGGGTTGCCGCCACTGTCGCACAATAGTGATTTTCCTCGATTTGTCTCTCACTTGCTGGGCGTGCGCATCGGGTCATGATTTCCGAACTTCACGAATTGGAATTGGGTTTGGTCGGATTTGGCCGGCTGGTGCGTGACTATTATTTGCCGGCGCTTCAGACATTGCCCGGAGTGCGCATCGCCGCCGCCGTTGTTGATCCGCTTCCTGAAAGCAGCCAAACCGCAAAAAGGCTTCTTCCCAATGCCGAAATCTATGCTGATCACCGGATGATGCTGGAACGGTCCCGGCTTCATGGTGTTCTTGTTGCAACTCCGCCATCTGCACATC
>JAKEFK010000058.1 GCA_022616075.1 bacterium | reverse complement strand
GCCCTCAAAATTCAAAAAGCGCTGTTGGAGAATTTTCGCAGAGACTACCGGCATGTTTCATTCGCAATCACAGATTGGTCTGAGGAATACACGGTTTATAGGTCCGTTTCAGAAAGTTAAACCACAGATGAACACAGATGAAAATGCCGGCGGGACGCCGGCGGTACAGCAATTTCACATCCCAATCGTTAGCCCAACCATTCGTAAAGTTTTCAAGAAGAGTCTTGGTTTCAGTCCAGGCTGAAACAACAAATGGACCGATCAACAGAAAAAGGATTACAAGAGTGTCCGGATAATCGACGTATAGCTAGCATACTCGGCCCCATGGGCAAGGCTATACGCGCCCATAATAATTTTGGAAAAAGAAACCAAGGACTGTTAACTTCATGACCACCCGCTTCTTCTACGCGCCCTCAACACGATTGTGGGGCGTAAATCCCACGAAAACAAGGCAGACGAATGCTCTATCGCACAATTTGTTGTCAAGTGTTGATGTTTTCTTCGACGAATGTAATGGGCTTTACAATCTACGATACTGAGGCTTGCATAGATCAGTTTGTGGCATAGTTTGGCTGTTAAAGATTCATCGGATAATTCGAATGGATGCTGAAAACCAAATTCTTATTTCGAACGCTCATCCGAAGAACTGGGTAAATCCCAAACCAGAAGAGCGCTACAATCTCGTCGTGATCGGCGCGGGGACAGCGGGACTCGTCTGCGCAGCAGGGGCCGCGGTTCTTGGCGGAAAGGTAGCTCTTGTGGAGAGGCATTTCATGGGCGGGGATTGCCTGAATACGGGATGTGTTCCCTCCAAAGCACTCATTCGTTGTTCGAGAGCCGCCGCAGCCGTTGCTTCTGCTAATCAGTTTGGCATTCAGACCTCCAATTCCGTAATTGATTTCGAAAGAGTCATGAAACGGGTTAGATCAGTGCGAGCAAAAATCAGTTTCCATGATTCTGTAAAGCGATTTACAGATCTGGGGGTGGATGTGTTTCTTGGTCAGGGCAGTTTCGTCAATGAACAAACGATTTCCGTTGAAGGAGCGCTGCTTCGCTTCAAGAAAGCTGTAATCGCTACAGGAGCGCGCCCCGATGTTCCAGAAATTCCTGGATTGAAAGAGGCCGGATATTTTACGAATGAGACGATTTTTGAAATCACTTCTTTACCGGAACGGCTTGCGGTAATCGGTGGTGGCCCACTCGGCTGCGAGCTCGCGCAGGCATTTGCGCGGCTCGGATCACAGGTATTCGTCTTTCATAATAAAGATCACATTCTGGACCGCGAAGATGCTGACGCCGCAGAGGTTTTGCAGACCGTTCTGACGGCTGAGAACATTCAGCTTTTTTTGAGCTCCCAAATTTCAACAGTTGAGAAAAACCAAAGCCGGCGCATTCATTTCTCGGTGAATGACAAAGAGCAAACAATTGAAGTAAGCGATATCCTTGTTGGCGCCGGCCGGGTTCCAAATACGGAAGGTTTAAAACTGGAGGCAGCAGGCGTCCAATACAACTCTCGCAAAGGCGTTCTGGTGAACGATTACCTTCAAACAACAAACAAACGGATCTACGCCTCAGGCGATGTTTGCATGCGATGGAAGTTTACGCATGCAGCCGAAGCCGCATCCACCATCGTTTTGCAGAATGCTCTTTTTCATCGCCGAAAAAAACTAAGCTCACTTTCCATGCCATGGTGCACTTATACCGACCCCGAGATCGCACACGTCGGAATGTATGAACAGGACGCCAAAAAGAAAGGTATAGAAGTAGCAACATTCAAAGTTCCCTTAAAGGATGTGGATCGGGCCATCACCGATGGCGAAGAGCTGGGCTTCATCAAGATTCACACAAAGAAATCAACGGATCAAATTCTTGGCGCCACGATCGTCGCTGCCCATGCCGGGGAAATGATTAATGAGATTACCCTTGCAATGACAAACGGAGTCGGCCTGAAGAGGCTCGCATCCGTCATTCACCCTTATCCTACGGAATCGGAAGCTGTTAAGCATGCTGCAGTGTCTTATTACCGAGCCCGATTGACGCCTGTGGCCAAGAGAATTCTCACAAAATGGCTTGAGTTGACCCGTTGAGCTTTGTGGCAGATAGTTCATCAAATGCTCTTTTTGTTTCTTCGTTTGAGATACAAAGGAACAAAAAAGAAGGCCCCCGCGATGATTAGAATGGAATCAGCATTTTCTGGATTTCACCAGTGGAGACTCTTTCTCCAAGATAACAAAACAGAAAAGTCGCGGGGATTATTCCCACAATGGTCGCTAACAAGTAACTCCCAAAAGGTATCCTCGCGAATCCTGCTGCAAATGAAACTAGATCATAAGGAGGGCCCACTGGTGACAATCGAATTAAAAAAATGGTTTTGAAACCTGCCTTTCTGATTTTTTCTAATACCTCACTCATACTCTTCCTTTCCTTCAACCAATCCTGAAACTTGCCATCACCGAGGACATGCGCTATGTAATATGTAAGGACTGCATTTATAGTAGCCCCCAAAACCGTCAGCAGCGTTCCAAGCCATACGCCGAAAATTGCTCCGCCAACCACTGTATAAGCTGTCGGAGGTACCGGAATAAAAGGTCTCAGAGATAGACCATACACAACGACAAAAAGAAGCGCCGCTTTAAGCGGTCCAACAGACTTCAAATAACCTCGGATTCTCTCGGGCGCTACGAGTTCATCTAGATCAAGAGCAAAGATAGCAATTCCTGTTGAAACGACGATTGCCAGTACAATGATTTTCTTGATCATGCCATCGCTAAATTGATTTGGATTGAGTCTTCTCGCACGACAACTCCGAATTTCTGGCAGAAAGGCGAAAACACTTTTGCGTTTCTGCAGGAATGACTGGCCAAAGCTTCTTGAATCAAGGATCTGTCGTTTGGCTCAAATTAGCATCGGATCATTATGCGCTTATCTGGACCAGTCTTCCAGGCTGAGATGTTTAACTCTCCGGAACTCTCGCGTATTGTTAGTAACGAAAGTTAGGCCATCCGTGAGCGCTTGCGCGGCCAGCAGGAGATCGTAAGCCCCGATCGGAGTTCCCGCCTTCTCCAGGTGCGCGCGCAGAGAGGCGGCGCGATACGCATGCTGTTCCTTGAAGGTGAGAAGCGAGAATGGTCTCAAAAAGCTTTTGATTTCAGGAAGCAGCCGATCTCGCTGCTCACTCTTTTCACATCCGGTCAGCAACTCGTAGACCGTAATTACAGAAACATACAAATCGGAAGGCTTCGTTTTTACCAATCTGGAATAGACTGAACCCGGTTTCTTTTTGAGCACATACGAGCAGATGTTCGTATCGAGTAGATAGGGCATATACGGCTTTCAATCAAAACTAAAATCGCGCTTCTGCATTCGAGGCTGCTGTCTGCCTTTTGGAAGGAAATCCTTTCCGAATGGCTTCCAACTGCTCCACCATTCTTCCCAGGAAAATTCTTCCACCGGCTCTAAAATTACAGACTTCCCTTCGCGCCTTACTGTAACTTCTTTTACAGAATCAAAACGCATTTCCTTTGGTAATCGAACTGCCTGGCTGCGGCCGTTTCTGAACAATCGCGCTGTTTTCATAAGGTAAGTATATGCCTGCGGCATATGCCAGTCAACCGTTCGGAGGCGGAAGCTAGCTTCCGAAAAGCCGTCGAAGTGGATTCATCGAACAGAACCGCGTTTATCTCCCAGTATTGCGAAGGACGTCCGGAACTACAAAGAGAGGTAGAACTCCCTTCTTTTTGAGAAGTATGAAACGCTGGGAAGGTCCTTCCAGCGTAACCGTCCCGTTGAAATCCGATCAGATCGGTCCTTACCGGTTGATCCGTAAAATCGGCGAAGGTGGGATGGGAGTTGTTTATCTCGCTGAGCGATCCGATGCTCAATATCGCAAACAGGTCGCGGTAAAAGTTGTAAAACAAGGATGCGACTCTCAAGAAATTCTGCATCGATTTGGTCAGGAACGCCAGATCCTTGCAGCGCTCGAACACCCCAATATCGCCAGACTCTTGGATGCAGGGACCACGGATGATGGCCTCCCGTTTTATGTCATGGAGCACGTTCAGGAACACCGATTGATCAGTACTCGGATAACCGATGTCTCACTGCGGCCGATCGTTTGAATCTGTTTCGAACCGTTTGTTCAGCCGTTCACTACGCTCACCAAAATATCGTAGTGCATCGTGACATAAAACCGGGAAATATTCTGGTGACTTCGGATGGAGTTCCAAAGCTTCTGGATTTTGGAATTGCAAAAATCCTTTCCCCTGACAATGATCGTTCCGACTTAACCGCGAAAGGGTTTCGTGTGATGACTCCGGATTATGCAAGTCCGGAACTTCCCTTGCATGATATTCAAACAACGGCAAACAGGGCTCAGCGGATTTCCATGAAGCTGTGAATGAATACAAAAAAAGCTTGTACGAAAGGCCCTGGATGCTGCCAACCAAGACTTCAATGTGGCCGCCGCAAGTCTGGGAATTCATCCCGCTCATCTTTATCGACTGGTGCGAAGCCTCAAACTCGATGGGCCCAAGAAAGCATCCTGATTTGACTTCGGGTTCGCTCGAATTCAACATCGATTGAAAATAAAGGTGGCCCTGGACGGACTTGAACCGCCGACCTTCGGTTTAGGAAACCGCTGCTCTGTCCAGCTGAGCTACAGGGCCAAGATCGTCGATGCGACTGCGCGTCTGGCGCGCTTGTGCGCTTCGAAAGTTTGATTCATTATATCGTGCAAAGGATACAAGACTGTAAAGTAATATAATCTTCCAAAGAGTGACCCCACAAACCATTTCGCATTACAAAATCCTGAGCAAACTTGGCGCCGGAGGTATGGGCGAAGTCTATCTGGCGGAAGATACGAAGCTTGGTCGGAAGGTAGGAATCAAGTTTTTGGCTCAAGAACTGGTCGAAGATGAAGTGGCCCGGAAGAGATTGATCCGCGAGGCACAGGCTGCCGCGACACTCGATCATCCGAATATTTGCGGCGTTTACGAAGTCGGCGAGGAAGATGGGCTCACCTTTATCGTAATGCAATATGTTGAGGGTCAAACACTCGCGGAACGAATGCAATCGAAACATCCCGAAACTCGAGAGATCTTAGAGCTTGGTTTGCAAATTGCCGAAGCGCTTTCGGAAGCCCACGGCAAGGGAATCATCCACCGCGATGTGAAGCCGCAAAATGTTCTCGTAAATTCACGCGGTCAGGTCAAAGTAATGGATTTCGGCCTTGCAAAATCAACTGCGCCGGAATCCAACGTAGATAGCCAGATGGATACACGAACCACATTGACTCAAACTGGTTCCGTCGTAGGCACTCTCCTTTATATGTCTCCAGAACAACTTCGCGGAGAAAAGTTGGATACCCGTTCGGATACCTTTAGTTTTGGAACTCTCTTATACGTGATGGTTAGCGGACATCATCCTTTCGCGGGCACAAATCAGGCGGATACCATTTCGGCAATTCTCACCCGCGATCCTCCCTTGCTTTCTCGTTATGCTCCGGATCTGCCATTGGAGCTGCAGCGAATCATTTCGAAAGCAATGTCAAAAGATCGTGAAAAACGATATCAGAGCATGAAGGATTTATCTCTTGATCTCCGCACGTTGCGCGATCGACTGGAATTCGAGGCAAAACTGGTTAGTTCTGAACTAACATCAGGGCAATCGAGGATTTCGGGACAAATTCCAACCCGTAAGCGCTTCATGCTTTATCACGCTTTGTTGGCGGCATTGGCCATCGGAGTAGGAGCGTTCATCGTTTACAAATTTGCAGGCAGAGGAGAGGCGATTCAGACTTTAGCCGTCCTGCCCTTTGTGAACGTTAACGCAGATCCGGATGTGGAATATCTGGTTGATGGAATTACTGAAAGCCTGATTAACAGTCTTTCACAGTTGAAGAATTTTACAGTGATGTCGCGCAGTTCCGTTTTCCGCTATAAGGGTCGTGAAGGAGATGTACAGGCCGCAGGGAAGGAGTTAAATGTGCAGGCTGTCCTTACCGGACGCGTAATTCGTCGAGGTGACGAGCTCGCGATCAGCACAGAACTGGTTGATGTCCGAAAAAATACCAGCATTTGGGGAGACAAATACAATCGCAAAATGTCTGATATTCTCGCGATTCAAGAAGAAATATCCCGCGAAATCTCTGAAAATTTGCGCATCGAGTTAAGCGGGGAAGAAAAACATAAATTGGCAAAGCGTTATACGGACAACCCGAAGGCGTACGAACTATATCTGAAAGGACGTTACTTCTGGAACAAACGTCGAAACCCGGATTATTTGAAAAGTCGTGATTATTTTCAACAAGCGATCGAACT
>JAKEFK010000057.1 GCA_022616075.1 bacterium | reverse complement strand
CTGGATTCAGCCTGTTTGGAAATGATGGAAAAGTCGGTTCGCAAATTCCATTTGAGCGCCCGCGCTTATCATCGGGTGCTCAAAGTGGCTCGAACCATCGCGGATCTGGATTCCGCGCCGGAGATCCAGTCTCATCACCTCGCTGAAGCCGTCCAATACCGTTCCATCGACCAGTTCTAGCAACACCGCAGAGGCGCGGAATACAAGGGAATCAAACTCGATAACATTAATTTTCACATGCCGACGATGTAACGAGAGTGCCATTCAAAGGGGTTAAAAACCAGAACTCAGGGCGATTCCCTTTAGGCCAAAATCTACACATGGATAACCCAAGGTTTAAACTATTGCGACGAAACTGAAATCTCTACTCGAACGAGAACACGCTCAAGATCTTGTGACTACGTTTGCATGTTTAACACATAAATATTACGGTATAATGAAAGTACTTCTCGGAGGGGAATCCTGAGATGGAAAATGGAAAATGTGATCTATCCTAGGACTGTTGTCTCATGCTCGACTCTATCGCTGAATGCACTCTTTTCAAGAGTTTGCTATTTTGCGTTGGAAAATTAATCCCGGTGCAAGAGTAGGGGTACAAGAAATCCTTATTCATTAAGAATCGGAGGACACATGAGCGAGGAAAGTTCTGCAGTGATAGAAACAACGACTGCGCCTCACGATATTGGAAAACTCCCTTTATCAGGGATATCACAATTCAAGTGGAGCCACTAACTGGAAGAAATTTGTAACCGCCCTGTTAGTTTGGGTTCTTCCAATCATCATGTTGGTTGTCGCTGTATATGAAATTCGGCGTGTCGAAGAGATTGCAAGAAATTTGACCACACGGTTCGTTGGTCAGTTTCCCACATTTATGCCAGAGCTTACACAAGCAATAGGTCGCGCCCATCACACAATCCTCGTCGCTTGTGATATCCCGGCCTACGGGATTTATTCCGACCACCGACAGTACATTCGCTATAGAGAACAGCTGCAATTGCGCATGTCGGACGGAGTTCAAGTCCAGATGCTTGTGTACAGTGAGGAGAGAGTTAGAAAGTTGGCAACTTTACAGTTCAACGACTTATCAATCGATGATCTCAAGAATCCAAAGCACGATGCAAATAGGAATTTTCAAAGTTTTCTCCGTTGGTCAGCACGTAAGTCAGACGATTTTCAGAACATTAAGGATCTAATCCTTGCACTCGAACAAGAACAGAAGAACGCTTTGGCAAACGAGTTTCGTGCTGTTGATGTTACACAATGTACAGAAACAATGCCATTGTATTTATGGATAATTGATGATGACACCGCAGTCTTTGCAATTCCTAACTTTGGTGAAAAGGGAGACAAGAAAATGGGGAGGGCCGCTGGTTGCATTACAAGAGATGGGAAGTTAATTGCGCAGTTAAAATCCATATTCAACACGTACATAACGTTTTGTAAGGGCAGCTAGTCTACATTGACTTCTTATTGACACTTTGGTATTCGCATAATCACCAACCGCGATCGTCAATCCACTGTTGCTGGCGCAGAATAAATACAGGCCATCTCTTGTCATGAAGGGTTCGGTTGTATTTTCCGTTCGATTGATTGATTCTGTTAGCGCCCTCAAAGTGGCTCGCACCATCCCTGATTTGAACTCCACCCTTGAGATTCAGTCGCATCATCCCGCCGAAGCGGTGCAATACCGCTCGATCGACCAATTCTAGCAGCACCGCAGAGATCACGAAACATGAAGCAAGGTTTCTGCTGTGGGCGAACGCTCCTCTTCGAACCAGCATATGCCCTCGTTTACCATGTCCAATTTAACGATGTAGTCACCCGGCACACGCGGCGCGGTAAGATTAAGCTCGAGTCTTATGCAATCGGACTGGTTAACATCATGGGGAAGTTCACATCGTCCGAAATCGAATTCAACAATCTCACCATCTGCATTCAAAAGGTGCGCCGCCGGGCGTACATACCCCCGACCTCTGGCGCCCCTCCGTAACCACACTGTATCAGAAAGATTGCAAATTCGAGTTTCAATTACAAAAGGCAAACCACATGCAATCGAAATCCTTTTGGAGTAGGTTTGGATAGATGCTGCATGTGATTTTGGATGAAGTGACGTGATACGATGTTTGCTCTTTCGAAAGATACCCAATGGTGCATTAATAATTGCAGATCTAACAAAGTCCGCCGGTATTAACCAGGACAAACCACGTAGAAACCATTTCAGCCGATCCATAGGGAGTATAAATGTGTCAGGAGACAGAGCGGGGACCAGAATATCTAAACTCCGAAATCCTGATTCCATGCCTGTCTGGTAAAGCCTTTCAAGGTCGAGATCTTCCTCCAAAATGCCCAGAGCCGCTTCTTCGGCAGAACAGTGAGCGGATGCATGCCCTAGTCCGGGTTCGGCAAATGCAAAATATCCATATTCATTTGAAACTCGAGAGAACTCTTGCAAGATGCTTTTCGGATTTGGGAGATGATGCAGCGCTTCAAAGACTATTACAAAATCAAAATAGTCAGCTCCCGCAAATATCTCGATGCCGTGAAAATGTTCAAATTTCAAGCGTGACAACTGTTCCTCAGAAAGAACTCGATTTGCATTTTCACGAGCGATTTGAAGCGCAGAGTCTGCTACGTCAATTCCGACAACTTCTGCACCCATTTGCGCTAACATGATGGACGTCCACCCCGTTCCACAGCCAAAATCCAAAACTCTGTCGCCAGGACGTAGACGCAAGGCTGAAAGAAGGAGACCAAATCGCCATAAGGACCAGGGCGCCCACTTGGTATCGGAAAACGGTTTGTTCTTCCAGTCTTCAAATCTGTTGGGATCCTCATAATAGATTCCAGATTTTTGGTTGATCTCCTGAATTTTTTCTGTAGGAAGATCTGTCAGCTGTCCAGGAGATTTTGAAAAGATGGAACGCAGAAGATGAAAATGCGGTGGACGGGTCAACGCCAGTATCCTACTCGCTGTTCTCCGCCCCCGAAAATATATCCTTTAATCCCCTTAGCTTCACGATTTTCGATAACCTTCAACTACGCATAAGGGCGCGAGGCAATCGTACCCTTTTACAATTTGGAAAAGATGCGATCGAGAGTTTGATTTAAGAAGGGTTGCAACAGCGGATTTTTTCTGATGCCGGCAACATGATCGCGAACTTCCTTCTTTAAAGTTTCATCTAAACTTTTGTCGCTTTCTGCAAGACTGACAAAGCCAAGTAAGAATTCATTCAGCGTAAGAGTGTGCACATCAACTTCTTTACCGCCTACTTGGATTTTTCCGGTCGCTTTCGCTTCCGGCTTGAACCAGTCCGGCAGTTTTGATTCTTCGCTAACGCCGAAAATCTGAATTGTTTGAATCGCGTTTTTCAAAACTTTTTCCGCGGCATCGAGTTCCGCCTGATATGTCTGAAACTTAACTTCGGAAGAGCCAATGCTTTCAGATCCCATCGCTCCCGCTCCAAATTTTAAAGACTGAAAATTTGTGAGCAGCTTGGATGTATTCTTTCCACCAAGCCGCAGACAATGCTCCACTTCGGTCTTCCAGGCTTTTACTTTCGGGCTTCCGATCGCCTGGCGTTCGCTTCGCATTTCTTCGACTTGCTTCAGACATCCCTGAATTTGCGCCACCAAGGTTGAAGAGTCCATAAATTGATTCTAACTCAAATCCCGTCCGGGGATCCGATAGGGCTCCCACAACGATTCATGGTTTCTGATGCCGACTGCTTCCCGCTGTACTATGAGATACCAGAAATACAACTTCGCACACGAACGAACCGACCGGTAGTGATCCAGCCTTGCAGACCGTTCTGGTTCAGAAAGGAATCGTGATTCCTGCCGAATCCGGTTAAGATCCGCGATCAAGCTTGCCAGAGTGTTGCCGATCCTTCCTAAAGAGGCGGCCATTTCAGCCCTGAGCTCGATTTCCGTGCGACCGAGCATTTCTGCTCTTGCATTCAAGTTGACCATAGCGTTAGTTTAATCTAGACACTTTCATGAAAAAAATCATCCCAGTTGTGGCAGCAACTCTCTTGATTGCAATTACCACGTGGTTCCTCTTCAAGAAGCGTTCGGAGAAACATGTTTTCTCTGATGCAAACGTCTTATTGATCACGATTGATACGATCAGACCCGATTATCTTTCTTGCTATGGAAGTTCCAACAAAACGCCCAACATCGATCAGCTTGCAAACCGTGGAATCCTGTTTGAGAATGCTTTCTGTCAGGTTCCGCTGACCTTCCCTTCTCATACTTCCATTCTGACAGGACTCTTTCCCACGCGGCATGGCGTTCATCAAAATGGCCTGGAGATCTTTAACAAGAAGGAAGAGCTGATCACCGCTGCTTTTCGCGCGAACGGTTACAGAACAGGCGCTGTTATTTCCTCTTTTGTGCTGGATCGTAAATTCGGTTTAGCCGATGGTTTCGATGTTTACGATGACCGGATGGAACGAATGCCGACCCTTACCAGCAATTTCGAAGTCGAAAGGCGCGGAGATGAAACCGTCTCGGCCGCATCAAAAATCCTGGAGAAGTTTCGCGCTGAAAAATGGTTCCTGTGGATTCATTTCTACGACCCCCATACACCATACAATCCGGGCTACGCGCAGGAGATTTCGTTCGTCGACCAGCAGATCGGCCGCTTGATGGACTGGTTGCAAGAAAGAAAACTTACCGATCGACTCGTGGTCGCCCTACTGGGCGATCATGGAGAATCACTTGGAGAACATGGCGAGAAAACACACGGATTCTTTGTTTATAACAGCACTCTAAAGATTCCGATGATACTTGCATATCCAGACTCAAAGCAGAAACGTGTTTCTAATATTGTAGCAGCTGTGGATGTAGCACCCACCTTGCTGCAGCTTGCAGGAATTCAGGACTTGCGAAGCCGCGACGGACATTCGCTCTTCCAACCTCGCAAAGCTGATGTTTACTTCGAATCGCGGTATGCAGAGCTTCTCGGTTGGAACGGCTTGCAGGGTTTGATCCGGGAAAACTGGAAATTGATTGCCACGACCAGGTCTGAACTTTACGATCTAAGCGGCGATTCCCACGAAAGAAATAATTTATATAGCGCGCAGCAAGATATTTCGCGTCCCATGAAAAGGGATCTCACTTCCATGATCTCGATTTCCGCGAAAGCAGCGACGCCCGATCAGGAGACTCTCGAGAAGCTGAAGAGCCTTGGCTACATCAGCGTAGCAACGGTCCCGAAACAAAATCGTACAGAAGATCCAAAAGACAAAATCGCGCTCTGGTCGAGATATGAGTCAAGTTTAGAAGCAAAACCAGACAGTCAGGAAAAAGTAGAACTGTTGCAAGCGTTAGTTCGTGAAGAACCGAACAATAATTTCTTCCGGTTATCTTTAGCGAGTCATTATCGCCAGCTTAAAAATCTGAATGCGGCGGCAGAACAATTGCAACAGGCGATACAAAACGATCCTTCCGATCCAAACGCATATCACGAACTTGCGGTGACTTACCGGGAGATGAAAAATTACGGCGAAGCGCTACGCGCTGCAGAAGCGGCGCTTGCTATCCAGCCGCAACGTTCGGAGTTTCATGGAATCCGCGCCATGATCCGTGTTGAGACGGGCCGATTCGCTGAAGCAAAAGCTGAATTCGTAAAGGTGTTACAAATGGATCCGAATAATGCTGTGGCCTGGAATAATCTTGGGAACGCGCATCGGGAATTGAATGAGCTGGAGAAAGCCGCAGAGGCTTACAGAAAAGCGATTGAGCTTTCTCCGCACTATGCCTACCCTGAAAACGGACTCGCGACGGTACTGGTCCGACAAAAACAGACCAGAGAAGCCCTTCCTCATTTTGAAAACGCCCTTCGTCTGGATCCCAGGTTCGTTGAAGTCTATCTCAACATGGCTATTGCCTTTCATTCATTGAACGAACACCAACGCGCAAAAACACTTTATCTGACATTTTTGAAAATTGCGCCGGACTGGATGAAACAGGAAAAAGCGAACGCCCAACTTCTCCTTTCCCAGCTTCCGTAATTTCGTACGATCGTAAAACAAATTCAAAAAAGAGAATTCAATCCAAGAAAATGAATCCACCTATCTCTGAGATAGGTCTTAGGTTGAATGCTAAGTAGTTGTAGGTAAAAGCCTTTTCCATTTAGAACATCGTGGTATAGGACTTGCTCTTTAGTCGGCAAAATCCGTGTTATGATAATGTTACAAAATTACGATTGTTGACTAAACCTGGTTTTTATTTACGCTTCTCTGGAGGAAATTGTATGAGAAACTTATGGGTTTTCTCAGTTGCCCTACTGATTACAAGTTTTTTAGTCGGGACTCCCGCATTTGCTCAGTTGGGCAGTGGAACACTTAGTGGCGTGGTCAGGGACGATCAGGGTCAAGGTTTGCCCGGTGTAACTGTTACAGCAAAGAATGTTGACACCGGCTGGTCGCGTCTTGATATTACTGCGGATAACGGAGCTTATCGTATTCCGTCAGTACCGTTCGGCACGTATGATGTAAGCGCCGAACTTGCGAGTTTCGCAACTCAAGTGCAAACAGGCATCCGAGTGGATGTAGGACGCACGGTTAGCGTCAATTTTGCAATGCGTCTCTCTTCGACTGCTGAAGTAATCGAAGTAACCGGTGAGACGCCATTGATTGAAAAAACGGAATCTCACGTTGCTACGGTTGTCACTCCGGAACAGGTAGAGAATCTGCCCTTAAACGGACGCCAATTTGCCAACCTGGCAGCATTGGCTCCCGGAACCACTCTCGGATTCCATCCGGACCCCACCAGACCCAGTAACGCGGCGGTCAGTTTGATTGGTGGCAGTGGTCGCAACCTGAACGTAACGATCGATGGTGGGGACAATAACGATGACACCGTTGGAGGAATTAATCAATTCTTTCCATTGGATGCGGTCGCTGAATTCAATTTCTTGACCAACCGGTACAAGGCGGAATATGGACGGTCTAGCGGCGGCGTTCTGAACGTTGTAACCAAAGCAGGGACGAACGAATTACACGGAAGCTTCACCGCATTATTTCGCGACGATAAACTGAATTCGTTATCGACATCAGAAGCGAACTCGGATATCGAAGATCCTACTCCTTTCAGTCGGGAACAGTTTGGCGCCGGCTTCGGCGGACCGATCGTCAAAGATCGTGCCCATTTCTTCGCTTCCTTTTCAAGATTACAGGATGACGTAGAGTCAATTGTCGATACAGCCGGTGTTGCTCCTGAATTTGACGGTCCAGCAACTGTGCCGACTCGCGACACTCTTTTTACTGGTAAAGTAACATCAAATCTCAACCCAACGCAGTTCCTAACGGTACGTTACGGTCAGCAAAAGACGACAACCATTTATGGAGCTGCTCCCTATAATGCTCCCAACGCGCGAGGCACTCTCAGAAACGATATGCACTCGCTGTTGGCCAGTCACAGCTATGTGATCAGCGAAGATAAGCTGAACGAATTCACTTTCCAGTGGGCCGATTTCAAAAACGAGATCCGTCCCAGTTCCGAAGACGCTTCCGAATTCTTTCCGGAAAACGGCATCTATCTGGGACAGAACATTAACACACCTCAGACGACCGAGCAGGAAAAGTTTCAGTTCAAAGATGATTTCAGTTTCAGCTGGAGAGGAAATCATCATTTCAAAACTGGAATCAATTTCGTTCATGAACCGACCCTGGGTGGAACCTTCACAACCGGTACTCAGAATCAATTTGTACACTTGTTCGATGACCGGAGCTCGCCAATCACTACTATTACTCGCTTTGGTGGCGAGTTCGGCGATGAAACTCCAAACAAACAGTTTGGTATTTACTTCCAGGATGACTGGAATGTGAACGAAAAGTTGACAATGAACCTTGGGCTTCGTTACGACTACGTAAGCGGATTTGATTTGGATCAATCGGAGAACGCACTCTATCCGGCTCTCGTTGCGTTGCCGTTTGACTTCCCGTGGCTGCGTGCATTCAAGGAACATCCGGACGGAGTGCTGCGAAACGACAAGAATAACATCCAGCCTCGTGTTGGATTTGCTTACGATTGGAATGCCGATGGTATCACCGTGATTCGAGGCGGCTTTGGACTCTATTACGACTTCCCGTACACAAATGCCAACATTCTGTTCCCGACTGCAGCTCTTGGCAATTACGGAGTGGAGTACTTTGTTGAAGATCCCAATGGAATTCGGAATGCAGATGGAAGTTTCTTCCAAGTCGGCGATCCGTTGCCTCCTAATTCACTTCCGGGTCTGGCGCCAAATCTGCCCAACGAAGTTGCTTCACCCGACTTCGTGGTTCCGTACACAAGACAATACTCCGTTGGAGTCAGCCATCAGCTTACGGATAATTCCGCAATTGACGTCGACTATGTTCGTACGGAAGTTCGAGACCAATTTCTTCGCTTCCGGGCGAACGGAAATATCAATGGTGTAGATATTCTGCCGGATTTTGGAAACTTCCGCGTCTGGTACAACGGCGGTTTCAGCGATTACGATGGACTGAGCTTCAGCTATCGAGGTCGCGTGGCCGAGCGTGTGCAAGTGCAGGCTTCTTATACTCTGTCCCGAGCGGAAGGGAATACATTGCCGGGAACGGATGAATTCCGATTGGGCAGCACAGGCGCGCTTGGCGGCTGCCGGGATTGTTCACTCAATTTCATGCTTGGCCCCAAGGACGATCCACGTCAGGTTGGACCTGTGGATACAGATGCTCGTCATCGCATCATTCTCTCCGGCATCTTCGATCTCCCTTACGACATTCGGCTTTCCGGATTCTTCCGCGCACGTTCGTCGGTGCCGTTTAACGTCTTTGTTGTCCAAGACCTGGACGGAGACGGTTTTGCGTACAGTCTAGCGCCTGGTGTTGACGCTGTGAATTCGAACCGCGAAGACAAGCAGACTCAGCTCGATCTTCGAGTCAGCAAAATTTTCGAAATCGGCGAGACAGTGCGAATCGAAGGAATCTTCGAAATATTTAACCTCTTCAACGCGGAAAATCCTGCTGTCTTCAGAGGCGATCGGAATTCCGCTGCCTTTGGAACACCACGAGTATTCGCAGGAGACGTAGGCCGGGGCGAACAGCGTTTGGCTCAGATTGGTTTCCGTGTAGAATTCTAATAGAGTAGATTTTTACTCAGGGGGTGGTCCGCACGGGCCACCCCTTTTTTATTGCCCGCATGATAAGATGACATCCATGGAACTGGAAGGGAAAATTGCATTGATCACCGGCGCCAGTAGCGGCATCGGACGGGCGATCTCGATGCTGTTTCTTCAGCATGGCGCCCGTGTTGCAGGGGTTGCTCGAAAAGAAGAAGCCCTGCAAGCAATCGCGAAAACCCAAACAGGTTTTCACCCGTTCACTTGCGACTTAACAAGCGAACATGAACGTAGCCATTGTGTTCATCGGGTCATGGCTCAGCTGGGAGGCATCGACATCCTTGTTCACGCAGCAGGAATCATCGCAAGCGGAACGATTGAAACAACCACACTGTCGGATTGGGACACCATGATGAACATCAATCTTCGTTCGGTGTTTCATCTTACTCAACTCGCCTTACCTACATTGATTCCGCGAAAGGGAAACATCGTTGTAGTTTCCAGTGTTGCGGGAATGCGGTCCTTCCCCGGCGTTCTAGCTTACTCTGTGAGCAAAGCTGCTGTGGATCAATTTACAAGATGCTCCGCTCTCGAGCTCGCCCCCAAAGGAGTAAGAATCAACGCAATCAATCCCGGCGTTGTGGTCACACAGCTTCACAGAGCCGGTGGAATGACGGAAGAACAGTATCAGGCATTCCTGGAACATTCGACAGGCACTCATCCATTAGGACGTGTGGGACAAGCAGAAGAGGTCGCCGAGTTGGTGCTTTTTCTTGCATCGGAAAAAGCAGCCTGGATTACAGGAGTAACGTATAGTATCGACGGAGGTCGCGCGTTAACGTGCGCGAGGTAGTTATTTGACTGGTTTCTGTTTCAAGATTTAGAATTACCTGTTGACAGCAAATGTCCAAACCTACGCCTATCGGATCATTAACCATATTGTTAACTTTCGATCCGTATCAAGTACAGGGCGCCCGCCTCTCCATTCCTCTTCTGATGATCGATGAGCCGATTCCGCAGTTTGCGCAATTTGATCACCTGCCGGCGGGAGTTTACAGCGG
>JAKEFK010000056.1 GCA_022616075.1 bacterium | reverse complement strand
CGCCCTCTGGGCTGCGGCTCGCAGACTTGCTGGCTTCGTTGCTCGCTCGTTACATACCACAGCGGGTATGCGCCTCGCTCGCGCCTTGCCATCAAGCCTGCTAGCCAGCAGCATATGTCATCATATTTATGGGGAGGGACACTAAGGTTGTGTGGCGGCTGTTTTCTCCCCCTTAGAAAGCGGGAGATTCATGCATCGCACAAACAGGACAGTTTGCTTTTTGTTAGAATGACGGGATGAGGGAAGGCATAAGTTCCACTGAAGTTTTCCGGCTTTTGTCCGTCTTAAACTCCCGGTTGCGGATTCAAGATCTCCTACCAAAAGTGCTCGATACGTCCCTGGAACTGACCGGCGCTGAAAGGGCATTTCTGATGTTGTATGACCGTTCGAATCAACTTTCTATTAAGGCCGCGCGCGACCACAAGCAAAAGGATTTGCCGGAAGAGGATTTTTCCGGATCCACTTCCATCATTGAAAAGGTTTTGACCGAACGCAAACCGTTATGTCTCCCTCGCGTACGGGATCATAAGGAATTTGCTGCGGCCGGGAGCGTCCGCAAATTTAATCTTCATTCCACAATTTGTCTCCCGCTTTTCTATTCTGATCCGGACAAAGAGAACACATCAAAACTGCTCGGCGTTCTTTACATCGATTCCTCGAAAGAAGTGGCAGCCCTCACATCGCAGGATTTGCAGCTGATGGAAATGCTTGCTAGTCATATTGCGATCACACTTTCGAATGCCCGCTTGTTTGAAGAAATAGAGGCCCTCAATGCGAAACTTCAAAACCGCGTGGAGGTTCAGGCCAGCAGCCTGAACGAAATGAAAATGCTTCTTGCAGAAACACAGCGCGAAGTTGCTAAGGTCTACGGACTGGGAATGATCATTGGGAAATCAAAACCGATGTTGAAGCTGTTCAAGGCTCTTGAAAAAGTTGTTCAAACCGAAGCAACCGTTCTCATTCAGGGTGAAAGCGGCACCGGTAAAGAAATGGTCGCCAAGTACATTCATTACAACGGCCCGAGAGAGGAGAAGCCGTTGATCTCGATCAACTGCAGCGCTTTCAACGATTCTTTGCTGGAAAGTGAATTATTTGGATACGTCAAAGGCGCATTTACGGGAGCGGACAAAAACAAGATTGGACTGTTCCAGATTGCAGATGGTGGAACTCTGTTTCTGGATGAAGTGGGAGATATGAGTCCTGATATGCAAAAGAAGCTTCTTCGCGTACTGCAGGAAGGAGAGGTACGTCCGATCGGAAGCGGAACAGCATATCGCGTGAATGTCCGGATCGTTGCGGCTACAAACAAAAGACTCAAGGATTTGATGCAGTCAGGACTATTTCGTGAAGATCTCTATTTTCGGTTAGCGGTGATAACGTTGGAAGTTCCGCCTTTACGAGAAAGGAGAGAAGATATTCCTCTGCTCATTGATTACTTCCGAAACAAAATATCGGATGAACTGAAAAGGCCGTTGCCGGTCCCCTCCGATTCCGTATTCAGGAAACTGATGACGCATGATTGGCCTGGCAACATCCGCGAGCTGGAAAATGAGCTGCGTAGCATCTTTATTTTAGAGGATCAATACGAATGGAAAGATCCTGCTGAACAAACAGAAGATTCTGAAGAAATGAATCTGTTGGAGCTGGAAAAACGGACAGTCCTTCGTGCACTGGAATCGGCGAATGGAAATAAAAGTAAGGCAGCAGATCTTCTTGGCATTACGCGCCGCACATTCTATAAAAAGCTGATCAAGCATCACATCTATTAAACTGTGCCCTTTGTATCCGGCGCCTGTATAACTTGGGCACACTAACAATCCGTAGTAAGTCTCTGATTCCTCGGAAACACTAAGAATTCAGACTGGCATCAAACTTGAATACTGTGCGAACCGGAGGGATTACGAATGAGAATCATCACATTTCTTGCAGTCTTGACATTTCTGTTTGCGCTGTCAGCAGAGTCAATTCCGGTGAGGGACTGTGGCACGGTACTGGACACGCCCGGAGGACGTTACAGGCTGGTTCGAAATCTGGAATGTACTAGCACAGCAATTCGAATCACGGCGGATGACATTGAGTTCAATCTTGGCCGAAGAACTATATCGGGTCCGGGCAGTGGTGCTTCAGCTACCGGAATTCTGGTTGATTCAGCAGATAATGTTCACATTCTAAACGGACAAATCAATGAGGTCACCAGAGGGATCCTTGTTCAATCCGCATCAAATAATCGAATTCAAGACGTGAGTATCTCGGATTGCACGATCGGCATTTCGTTGTTTTCGACTTCAGATTCTGTAGTAACAAGTAATACTATTAGTTCCGCTTCGTCCGTAGGAATTTTTGCGTTTCCGGATAATGTAGCAACAGTCAATAACAATCGCATTTCTGAAAACACAATTGTGAATTCATTCAGGGCAATCGCGCTACAAGCAGGTAACGGTAACCAAATAATCAACAATGCGGTTTCTGATTCTCAGGAAGTCGGTATTTATCTGATTCAAACAGTGAATGATCTGGTACAGGGAAACACAATTATCCGATCTGCACTTGTGTGTATCCAGGTTTCAGAATCCAACGGACTACAAATCCTGAACAACACGTGTAACGACAATACCAGGGGAATTGTGTTGGGAAATAATTTAGGAGAAGCTCCCAACAACGATAACACTATCCAGTGGAATACCACGAATCAGAATTCAGACATTGGAATCTTCATTGTGATAGGGACTGGAAATGTTGTTCAAGGAAACACTTCCTTAAACAACACCAGCAGCGACATGTGGGACAACTTTCTTTGTGAGAATACCTGGACGTCGAATACGTTTGTCACGGATAACGAAGGAGACGGACCGGGCGCCGGCTGTATTCAATAGAAGAACGTAGCGCGGGCGTCCCGCCGGCGCAGTAGCCGCAGACGAGACGTCCGCGCTACTTCGGGATATAATCGCGTGTGTGGATGAGCGCGAAGATTTTATCCGCAATGCGCGCCTCAAGATCGAATCCCTCAACGACGAACTCGAGGATCAAACCGTAGATCCGGTCGACGTTTCCGAAGAACGGTATGAAATCAAAACGTTGCTGGGGGAAGGGGCTGCCGGACGCGTTTGGAAGGCGTATGACAGGAGACTCAAGCGTAACGTCGCGCTGAAAAAGCTCCGCCTCGAAGGCACAGGAACGCCCGAGCGTTTTCTTCGTGAAGCGCGCAATCAGGCCTGCGTTCAGAATCCAAACATTTGCAAAGTATTCGATGTCGGCAACATCAACGGCGAACCCTACATCGCCATGCAGTGCATCGAAGGCCGTACACTTTCCGCTGCTTCCACAGAAATGACTTTGCGGAACAAAGTGGAGGTCATGAGAACGGTTGCGGAGGCGGTGCACGCAGCGCATGAAGCCGGACTGGTCCACCGTGATCTGAAACCGGGCAATATCCTTGTTGAAAAAGCGGGTGATTCATGGTTGCCTTACATCACTGATTTCGGTCTCTCACGCGAAGAGGATTCGGCGGATCGAACAAAAACAGGAATGATTGTCGGCACGCCTGCATACATGGCGCCCGAACAAGCTCAGGGCAATATTCGCGACATCGACCAACGCACGGACGTCTACGCACTGGGCGCAACTTTTTACGAAATCCTATGCGGCCATCCACCATTCACCGGAACCAGCGTAGAAATCGCGCTCAAAACGATCCAGGAAGAAGCCCCCTCTTTGCGAAAACAGAATCGCGAAGTAGCCTACGATCTTGAAATCATCGTGATGAAGTGTCTGGAAAAGGAGCCGGAACGAAGATACTACACGGCCCAGGCGCTGGCCGATGATCTCTCACGCTTTCTGGAAGGGGAGCCGATCCTCGCAAGACGCGCCAGCTGGCATTACCGTATTGGCAAAAAAGCGCGAAGGCACCGGAAGATGGCTGCGATTCTGGCAGCCGCTTTCATCGCTGTGATTTTTTCCGCAAGCTTCGGACTCTATAACTGGTGGACCGCAGCAAAACGCGCAGAGATTGCGCAACAGTTTGGCCAGGAAGTTGCGGAGATCGAAGGCTTCCTGCGATACACTTCCTCTCTTCCCCTCCATGATATTCGAAAGGAAAAACTACTCGTTCAACAGAAAATGCAAAAGATACAAAATCAAATGGAGATTCTGGGACGTCCCGCTCTTGCGCCCGGAAACTACGCACTGGGACGCGGTTATCTTGCGCTCCATCAGCACGACAGAGCGCGCACTCATCTGGAAGCGGCATGGAAAAACGACTATCAAACACCGCAAATTGCATATGCGCTGGGTCGTGTTCTGGGAGCGCTGTATCAAGAGGAACTCGAAAAGCTGGAGCTACTCTCCAGTCCGGAAGCGAAGGAGGCCCGCAGACAGGAGATCGAAAAACAGTTTCGAGATCCTGCCGTGGCTTTCTTGAAAGCAAGCAAGAACAGCGCAAGCATCTCCTCCGATTATCTGGATGCATTGATGGCGTTTTACGCAAATCGTTACGAAGATGCCGTGAAAATCAGCGCCAGGGCAATGGATTCCGCACCCTGGTCTTATGAAGCAAGAAAATTGCAGGGAGACATTCACGTTTTTCAGGGAGCGCAGAAACAAAGGTCGGGTGATTACAAAGGCGCGGGCGAAGATTTCGAGAAAGCAGGAGACGCCTACAAAGCCGCGACCGAGATCGCTCGTAGCGACTCCTCTATCTATGATGCTGAATGCCACCGGTTGATACAGGTTCTCCGGCTGGTTGAATTGCAGGGGGTTCCCACAGAAGAACAGTACGCCGGCGCTATTTCGGTCTGCGATCTTGCTCTTCAGGTGGATCCCGAAAATGCAAATGCATGGAACCGGAAATCGGTGATCTATTCGGACTGGGCAGTTATACTGCGGACGAGGAAAGGGAATCCCGCGCCGGTGTATGACAAGGCTATTCAGATGGCAAAAAAGGCGCTGGCTATCAAGCCCAATTTTCCAGAAGCCTGGAATAGCCTTGGGAACAGTTATGTTCACCTCGCATACGAGCAATGGGACACCGGGATTGAAAGGGACCAGACCATTGAATCTGCCCTGCAAGCTTTTCAGAAAGCAATCCAGCTCAAGCCGAACGATGAATCTTACTGTTATCTGGGCGATGCGTATTCGGACCAGGCGGTTGCAAGAATGGAAAAAGGAATCGATCCGACTTCTTCCTTTGACAATTCTGTGAAAGCTTATGAAAACGCGATCCGGTTGAATCCGCGACACTACAGTAATTTCAGCAACCTGGGGATGGTTCTAACGCGTAAAGGAATGTATCAACTTCATCATGGAAAGGATCCGGCAAACGTTTTGAAGATGGCCATTGAAAATTATCGCAAGGCGCTCGAGTTAAACGCTAAATTTATCTTTGCCCACAATAATACCGGTGTATCCTTTGCAACCCTTGCGCAATACGAAATGACTCAGGCGCTCAATCCACTCCCCTCACTGGATCAAGCAATCCCTGCGTTCCGCAAAGCAATGGAAATCAATCCGAAGTTTCCCCTTCCTTACCTCGTTTCTGCAAGAGCTTATTGCATTCGAGCGGAATACGCAGTGCAAACTGACACGAATCCGGAACCGGATCTGCAGCAAGCGCGAACGGCAATCCGACAGTACATGGATCTGTCCGGAAGTGCGCTAGGATCGAATAAGGATGAAGCTTGGATCGAATTGGTAGAAGCAGAATGGGCTTTGCTGAAAGGAGCGTCCGCTCGAACTTTTTTCGAGAAAGCGGAATCCAGCCTGCGCTTGTCCCTGAAACACAATCCTGAAGATGCCGAAACGTATCGCAGATTTGCCAGATACTACCTGCTATCGGCAAAAGACAAAATGAGCCGTAAGCAAAACCCAGCAACCGAAATCAAACTTGGGTCAAATCAGATTGCTGAAGCTCTGAAAAGAGACCCTCAATGGGGAGAAAGTTATGCTCTTCAAGCCGAGCTGTTCCATTTAGCCGCTCGAATCCAGCAACAGGATGCGCTGAAAAAGAAAATCGCAATCAAAGCAAAAAATGCTTTGAAAAAAGCATTTGAGCTGAATCAGAATCTGCGCGGAAAGTATGACAAGCTGATGAGTGAGCTTGAAAAATTGGAATTAACCGCCAAGTCGCCAAGAACGCCGAGATAAAAAATATGGATTATTCTCTTCTTGGCGCCTTGGCGCGTTGGCGGCAATTAAAATTCAGCTGCGGAGGCGATGATCTCTTTTGCAAAAACCTCCGGCATTTCCATTTGCGCAAAGTGGCTCCCTGCGGGATATTCCGTCCAACGGCACACGTTGTAACCACGCTCCACCCATTCGCGCGGAGGCATCGGCTCTTCTTTTGCGAAGCGGGCAACTGCGGTTTTTGCATTGACCCGTTGTTCGGGCCCGAGGTGAACAGGCATTTTTCGTGCTTCGTAATAAAGACGGATCGACGAACCGAAGCTCACTGTCACCCAGTAGAGCATGATGTTGCTGAGCAACTCTTCATAAGTAAAGTGCTCCAGCACGCCTCGCTCACAATGACTCCACCCGTGTGCTTTTTCCAGGATCCAGGCGGCCAGACCAACGGGAGAATCGTTGATTGCATACGCGAGTGTTTGAGGTTTGGTTCCCTGAATTTGTGAATAGCTCCCTTCTTTTTTCATCCATTCTTCCTCACTCCTGAAATATTCCTTTTCTCGCTCTGTCAATGGTTCATCTTCTTTAATAGAAGGCCGATACGAACCCGGAATGTAATTCAAATGAATGCCGATCAAGGATTGCGGAGCATCCAGTCCGATCCATGTTGAGACAGTGGCTCCCCAATCTCCACCTTGCGGGATGAATCGTTCATAACCCAGCGCGCGCATGAGTTGAACCCACAACGCCGCGATTTTTCTCGGATTCATCCCGGGCGAATGCGATGCGTCTGAAAATCCGTATCCCGGCAGCGAAGGAATCACGATGTGAAAACGATCCTGAAGAAGTGGCACAATTTTAAGCTGCTCCAGAAACGAACCGGGCCATCCGTGAGTGATGATCAACGGAAGTGCTTCGGGATTTTGGCTGGGAAGATGAATGAAATGGATACGGAGGCCATCGATATTCATACGGAATTGAGGAAAAGAGTTGATCCGCTCTTCTTCTCTTCGCCAATCAAATTTCTCCTGCCAGTAGGCCACCAGCTTTTGCAAAACATCAATGTCGGTTCCGTAGTCCCATCCGGAATTCCGGATGCTGTCCGGCCAGCGCGTCTCCGCAATACGTTTCTGCAAGTCTTCAAGAACGCGGTCAGAAATATGAATTTCAAATGATTCGAGTTTCATGATCAAACCTCCAAAATTTATTTAGATGGTTAGATCATATACTCTTTTCTACTGACCAGTCAATTGCATTTTGGGAGTTAGGGGCTTAGAATGAGCAGATGGCTCAAGATCGATTTGAACTTCTCGGGGGGATCCTCTGCCTGGATTTTGTGAATACGATCCATGAATATGGAGCTGTGGATCCGCGGGAAGAGCTTCATAGTTTCGATGACCTGGTCGCTTTTGGAAATCAGGCCGGTGCAATCACAATTCGGCAAGCCGCTAAGCTTTTAAAACGAGCCTCCTCCAATCCGGCGATGGCAGCCAGGACGCTTGCCGCAGCCAGAGAATGTCGTCTTGCGCTGTATCATCTCTTTTCTGCCATTGCAGGCGGAAAGCATCTCCCGGCCCGGGATCTCCATTTTCTGAACCGCCAGTTGAGCCGGACTTTCCAGAATTTACGAATCCGAAGCAAAGGGGATGAAGTGGACTGGTCGTGGGAAGAAGGCAATCCAAAGCCGGAGCGCGTGTTATGGCCGATCATCCGGTCCGGTACCGAGTTATTGACTTCTACCGACCGGCGGCTGATCCGAGAATGCGGATCACAAACCTGCACATGGTTGTTTCTGGATCGCAGCAAAAATCGAACGCGCCTCTGGTGCGATATGAAAACTTGCGGGAATCGCGCGAAATGGCGACGTTATTACAATAAACACAAAACAAAGGAGGACTAACATGCTGATTATTCGTGAAGTTTTTACGGCAAACCAGGACAAGCATCCAAACTTGCCAAATTGTTTAAGAGAGCTTTCGGCCGGGATACGAACATGCGCGTAATGACCGATGTTGTAGGCAACTACAACACTGTCGTAATAGAAATGCAGGTCAGTAGCCTGGCGGAGTTCGAAAAGCAAATGGAAGAATACAAATCCGGAAAACCGGATCCGAACATGGATCCTGCGGTTGCAGAGGAAATGTCAAAGTACACAGAAATGTATGTGACCGGCCGTAGAGAGATTTTCCAGATCGTAGAGTAAAGGCTTCCAGTAATTGAAGCTCAGGAAAGTTCCCCGCGCCCAGACCTCAAACTAACCTCGGTGTTTTACAGACTCTTGTCTCCCAGCGCCTGTTGAATCGCCCTTCTCTCGACATTTACTGCAAGTTGTTACGGTATTCCCTACAGAAGCTTCTCGAAGGCGCCTATACTGCTCCGGTGTCAATCGTTGGACATCGATCTTTAATGAATCGCCGCTGCGGTATATAGCCCAGAGGACGAGGTCTAAAGCGGGGCCCACTGTCCGGATTGAATAAAACCTGCCCAATAGAACGGATGGGCGCGGCCGTTACGTTTCATTATGCTCAACTGCACTTTACGCAAAGCCTCGCCACGACCCATTCCTGACTTCAAACTTTTGTAGTAGCCGGTCATCATCTCGCGTGTTATGTAATCGCTTACAGGCCAGAGGCTCATCACCAGTGATTCTGTTCCTGACAGGAAAAACGCGCGCCGTAAACCGTACACGCCTTCGCCATTTTTCACTGCGCCCACTCCTGTATCACAAGCAGAAAGCGTAACGAGCCTGGTTCCCCACAAATTCAATCCCGAAGCTTCCAGAGCTGTCAGGATTCCGTCATCCTTACCGCTGCGACGCAAGTTTGCTCCTGCAAAAGCGAGACCAGATCTCAATAACGGATTTTCAATCCTTGCATTCGATTTTGAATCTATATCGGTTAAGAAGAATCCGTGAGTTGCAATGTGCAAGATCCGGGGAGCTGCAACTTGTTTTAATCCCGTTTCGGTTGCTTCTTTTCCCGTGAAGACATTGGCGTCACTGAAAAATGTCTTGATCGTTCGCGCTTCTTGACCTGTACCGGCCAGTGGAGCGAAGTAGACATCCGAAAGATCAGAGCCGGTTGTCACACTTCGCCGATTTCTGTTCAGCGCAAGTTGAGATGATCCGGGACCGGGTTCGCCAAACATGGGATTCGCCAACACAGCAGGAGAGTTGTTGCTGTCCCGCACCACTTGTAGCCGCAGCAGGTCCCTCCCGCTTGTTAGATACGAACACAAAAAAGTTTCGACAAGATAGCGATTCTGTTCATCGACAAGCGCTTCAAAGGGAATGAGATTGAGCTCTCCATCCGGTGATATCAGAAGTTGTGCTGAACCTTCAAGGAAAGGAAGGATCGGCTGCATAATTTTTTCATGAACAACGCGCGCGAGTTGCTTCACATCCTTGCGGGACGCATCGCGCAGAGCCTGCCGCAAGTTGTCCACCAATTTGTCAATTCCATCGGAGGGTCCCAATTCCTTCCAGCGAATGTCGCCCTGATTACGGATCACGTAAGCGACATAGCGGAGATCTTTAGCATTTGCCGGATGATAGAGTGCGAACTCCAAAAGCACCGATTCATCCGGGATTGATCTACGAATAGACTCGAGGGCTACGGATTGCTTCTGCGAAACGAATTCCGCGTTTCGGCGACTTATCTCATCCTGAAGCTTCTCAATTTTTTCTTCCAACGCGCGGGATTCCGCGGTCGTCGCTAAGTCGGGTGCATAGAATATTCTCTGAGCCAACTGGGACGTGGAATCGTTTAATTGATCCAACAAATTCCGGTCCTTCGGTTCTGAGCGGCGACGCAAAGAGGATAGCGTATCGGCCATCGAATCTAACACCCGGCCTTTAAAACGAAGGACTGTGGTCGCCGCAAGTTCGGCAGCTCTTGAATCGGCAGGTGCTTTGCCAATATGCAAAGAAATATTCCTATCCATATTAGAAGCGTAAGCCAAAACGGAACTGAGCTTTTGGCGTTCAGATCCAATGGCGATCGCAAGCGCAAGGTTGTGTTCCACTACAGCATTCGCGCGAGATTGAAATTCAATCGCGCGGGCAATATTAGCTTGGTTCGCATAGACATTAGCGAGTCCATTCAGCGGTTCCAGTGATGCGGGCGCATGAATTCCCTGAGCCTTTTCGGTGATGATTAGAGCGCGACGGAACATCGGTTCCGCTGCGATGAATTGTCCATTCAAAAGAGCGATCTGCCCAAGTACGGTCAGGGCCTCTGCAACATGTGGATGATTCGGTCCATGGATCTTTTCGAAAATTGTTAATGCGCGGCGGCTTGCTTGCTCCGCAGCAGAATAGTTCTCTTTGCCGATGTATGCTGTGGCGAGTCTTGTAAGGATATCGCCCAGTTCCAGGGTATCTTCTTTCCAGAGGTTTTCGATAATCGACATCGATCGCTTTAAGTATGCTTCGGCGGCCGTGTAATCTCCTTTCGAGTTGTTAATTTCACCGAGATTTACAAGAGCGTGAGCAATTTGCAGCGGAATCGGATTCGTGGCCTTTTCCCGCCGTTCGAGAATCTGTTTGTACATCTCTTCGCCACGCTGGTAATCGCCGCGGGCGCTATGGATATTTGCCAGATTGGCTTGCGCAGAAAGAATTCCGTTTTCATTCTTTAATTTTTCATTTATGTCTAATGCGCGCTGATAGAGTGCCTCGGCCTCATCGTACTCTCCACGTCTGTAATTTACCCGGGCAATATAATAGAGAACTCTTGCAACCGGCAAACTGTCTTTCCCATTTGCCTTTTCTTTGGAAGACAGTTCGCGCTTATAAAGTTGAATGGACGAGTTAAAGTTCCCTGTTGTGTCGTACAAAATGCCCAGGCTGTGAAGCGCCATCGCGTATTGCGGATGATCTTCGTTCAGCGATTTCTCCAGAATGGCAAGCGCGCGCTTCAGTATCTCCTCCGCCTTTCCGTATTTCTGAGAATCAAAAAGATATCTGCCATAATCGTGGAGCGCGTATCCGGTATAAAAGTGATTGCTGTCGAGAGTGCTTTCGCGAATCGTTAGAGCGCGTAATGCGAATGATTCTGTTTTCGCAGTATCCTCCGTCAAACTGTAGAAGCGCGCCATGTCGTTACAAGATGCAGCAACATCAGGATGTTCGGCGCCCAACACGCTTTCCCTGATTTTCAATGCGCGCTGGTAAAGCGGTTCAGCCTTTGCATAATCCTTTTTTCCTGTATAAATGTTTGCAATGAGGTTCAGGGCGCGCGCATAGTCCACATTTTCAACGCCCCAGGTTTGTTCGAAAATTTGCAACGTTTGTTCGACAAGCGGAAGAGCATCGTCATAGTTCCCCTCTTGTTCTAGCCGCTCCGCTTCACGGAAACCTGAGCTCGCGTTGAATATCAGACGATCTGTTTCCGTTGCAGTTCGAATTTGTTCGAGTCGAACTTCATAACGTCCGGCAACCGCGCTTTTCAGAGCAGGCCGGATGTCCAACCGGTAGTAGCCCATTTTATCCGCAATGAACTCCAATTTTTCCCTGCCCTGATTCCTGTTCTCTTGATCACAAATAGCGATCTGCTTTCCATCAACATCTTGTAAATTCAATGTGAGGTCAATGTTGATTTGGTCGACTGTGATACGAGCAAAGTCCCCTTTTTGAAGCGTGATTTGATACGAGCGTGCTTCACCCCCGGACAATTGGACAGTGACCGGGTTTCCTGGCTCTATCCGAGCTATGTCCTGGATCGGTTCAGAATTGAGGGAAGACATGAAAACTAATAACGCCAACAAGAAAGAGCCAAGCAATGTATGTGGCACAATCTTCCTCACTGGTATAAGACAAAACCGAGAAAATCTTTCATTCGTCAGTTTACGCCTGCGCTACTTCAACTCAAAGGAGAAAGTACTCTTTTGTAGGCACTCTTTATTGATTCCTTTGGGGAGCGGGTTTTGAAAAAACCTCTAGCCCCGACAAAAAATCGGACGCATATTCCTGATATTTGCGGCAGCTTGAAGACATAAATTTGGCACATCATCCGAAGAATGACATACAATTCATTTCTGACTAGAGGCGCAGCCCTACCAACTCAGAGAAATGAGTGAAGACGAGAACTCTTTCCCCAATACGATCAGCCATTATCGTGTATTGCGGAAAATCGGAAAAGGCGGGATGGGGGAAGTGTATCTTGCCGAGGATGACCGTCTCTCCCGGAAGGTAGCGCTCAAGATTTTGCCACTCGAGTTTACAAAAGATCCTGACCGCCTGCGCCGTTTCCAAAACGAGGCCCGCGCGGCCTCAGCCCTAAATCATCCCAACATTATCGTCGTCTATGACGTTGGGACAGAGGGGCAAGTTCCTTTTATTGCGACCGAGTATGTTGAAGGGAAAACACTCCGAACGCAACTGTCTTCCGGAAGAACGAGTCTTCGGGAGGCACTTGAGATCGCGATTCAAACTGCCAGTGCGCTCGCCTCGGCTCACGAAGCGGGAATTGTGCATCGTGATATCAAGCCGGAAAACATCATGCTGCGACCTGACGGCTACATGAAAGTCCTGGATTTCGGTCTTGCTAAAGTTACTCAAACCAGCGGCTCCACTGACATTACTGATGCACCAACAATTACGGAAACAGGCTACGTGATGGGTACAGTGAAATACATGTCGCCTGAGCAGGTAAGAGGGCTTCTTGTTGATGCTCGTTCTGATATTTTTAGTCTCGGCGTCCTGGTGTATGAGATGGTTGCCGGCGTTACACCCTTTCAAGGCGAAACGAGAAGCGACATTATCGCGGCAATACTGGGAAAAGATCCTTTGCCTCTGGCCAACTACTCGTCCGGCGTTCCTGGGGAATTGGAATGGATTGTAACTAAAATGTTGCAGAAGGATAGGAACGATCGCTATCAGACTGCAAGGGAACTGCTGAATGATCTACGGCTTTTTAAACACAAGCTGGAAGTTTCATCCGAAATCAAACGGTCAGGCCCAGGCAAAACTAAAAAATCCTTTTCAACCCGAGCACGCGAAATCTCTTTCAAATTTGTTTTCGGAATTCTCGCAATCATTTTGTTGCTCGTAATGACTTTTTATCAATTCAAAAAAGCAACTGGAGACATCGACTCTATTGCCGTCTTGCCTCTTCTTAATGCTGGAATGGAAACTGAGATGGAGTATTTGACAGACGGCGTCACGGAGACTATCATTCGCAGCCTCTCCCAGTTGCCAAACTTGAGAGTGATGGCGCAATCTACTGTTTTCCAATACAAGCGACGAAATGCGGACCCGCAAACTGTCGGAAAGGATCTTGGTGTGGATGCAGTAATGACCGGCAAGGTCATCCAACACGGGGACGATCTTCTAATAAGCATTGAGCTGGCAGATGCGCGAAACAATAGCTACATTTGGAGCAATCAATACCGCGGGAAAGCGTTCGATTTACTTTCCATTCAATCTGATATCGCGACCGATATTTCCGATAGACTCCGCCTGGGATTAAGCGGTAAGGAAAAAAAACTGCTTGCGAAACACTCTACGGACAATGCAAAAGCGTACCAGCTCTACTTAAAGGGACGTTACTTCTGGAGCAAGAGAACAAATGAAGGCTTCGAGAAAGGTATTTCGTACTTTCGCGAGGCATTAGACAATGATCCAGGCTACGCGTTGGCCTGGGTGGGATTAGCCGATTCTTATTTCGGACTCACATTCTATCAATATACCGCGCCAAAAGAAGCAATGCCTAAAGCAAAAGCTGCTATTGCGAGAGCTCTTGAAATTGATGAGTCGCTCGCTGAAGCTCACATTTCCCAGGCACATTTAGCAGTAAACTTTGATTGGGACTGGACGACCTCCGAAAATGAGTTTAAGCGCGGATTGCAACTGAATCCCAACTATTCAACCGGACATCAATGGTATGCCATACATTATCTGATTCCTATGGGTCGGTTCGATGAAGCTCTCGCAGAATTAAAACGAGCCCAGGAACTAGATCCCTTGTCTCCGATAATGACTACGTTCATAAGCGCAACACACTACTTCGCGCGGCGGTATGAAGAGGCGACAACGCAGTGCAAGAAAGCGCTCGAGTTGGAACCAAATTTCCCTGTAGCGCGCTGGCATCTTGGTTTAATTTATGAGCAAATGAAGATGTACGAAAAAGCTATCTCCGAACACAGGAAGGCAGTCGAGCTTTCGGGAGGCAGCCCCCGGCTGATTGCTGCACTCGCTCATGCATATGCGATTGGGGGCAAGCGTGAGGAGGCGATGCAAGTCGTCGCACAACTGAATCAGCGCGATTACGTATCGCCCCTGGAACTGGCAGCCATCTATGTAGCTCTCGGACAGAAGGAGCGAGCTTTTGAGTTATTAGAGGAGGCTTACAACGAGCGGTCGTTCCATTTCACTTACCTCAAGGTACGACCGCATTTCGACCCCATTCGCAATGACCCACGTCTTGGGAACTTGATCCGCCGGATCGGCCTTGAACCTTAACATCCGTACCTGCGGCATGCGTTATTGATGCCGCAAGAAATGTCGGCGGTTCGGCGCAATTCTCAGCGATTTTTCAAATTCGGTTTTGGCCTGCCGTGCATCATCCATTTCTAAAAGCATTTCTGCAACCATCTCGTGACCAGGCATGATCGCGCCCGGGGTGACGGAATGCTTTTCCGTGCTGTCTTCCAGCGCAACCACTTCGCGCATCATTCGCCAGTGCGTCTGCTTTTTTCCCGCTCCGTCTTTATCTCCATGCTGTTTGCTTTTTCGACAGCATTTTTTCCCCTCTTTATTCCTTCCGGACCAGGAGGTGGCCAAAGTTGATGGTGGTTGCTCATCGCTACTCCCAATATGCCATGGCACATTGAGGATCCATCGCAGCAACATTGCTGAACGTTTTCTCCGACTCTGCGTACCAGAAGTCGTGCAGCAAGGCTACTCCACGATTGAATTCTTTTTGAGCATCCGGCGCACAGGAAACAGCGAAGCTCACCTCGCCCAATTGTTCATGATGATCATCATGTTGATGTTCCTGTGCTGTCGTCCTTGCGGCAAAAATTAGAATGAAGAGAAGCATCCACGTGATTCTCACCGGGGAGGTAAACTTTGTGGACAGTTTCATGGGACTTTTGTTCAACAAGTTAAAAGCGTTGGGAATCTACGAAGAAACCTTGATCGTTTTTCTTTCCGATCACGGCGAAAGCCTGGGAGAGCATGGATACATCGGTCACAACCAGCTCAACGAAGTTCAACTACGCGTGCCATTGATCATGCATATTCCAGGAATTCAGGCAACGCAAATTGATGCTCCACTGGAGTCTATCGATGTGATGCCCACAATTTTTGAACTTTTGAAGATCCAATCCAATTCCAATGGATTCCAGGGAAAAAGCATCGTGCCTCTCATTGGGAACCCAAGCGCTTTTGATAAAAATCGGCCACTGATTTCTGAAGAACGGGACCAGGTTCGAGTCAGAGTGGGAGATTTTGTCCTTGTTTTTTCTCCCAATGGAAGGTTTACCGAACAGCTCTACAACCTGGAGATGGACCGGCATGAAATGCAAAACATAGGAGCCAGGAATCCTGAAGTCATTGAGAAGTTGAAATTACCGTACTATCAAATGGTTGCCGGAAGCAAAAATCTTTCCGCTCAATTTGTACTGGAAAAGGGGAAAAAGCCTGTTCTGGATGAAGAAACAAACGATCAATTGAAAGCTCTCGGTTACGTCTCGCAATAGAAACGCTTTTCACTTTCTAACGTCCTGCCTTGCTATCCACTGAATCTAAAGCCATGTCGCAGTATCCCTACACGATTTGACCCGCTACCATCTTCGCTGGGAATTTCCACTATCACGAACGTATGAAGGTTTGCGTAAGGGTATAATACTTAGAATGAAACTAACTTCGTCAAACGAAGTTACTCAGCTGCTACACGCCTGGGGCAACGGCGACAAAGAGGCGCTGCATAAACTGATGCCGATTGTTTATAAGGAGTTGCATCGTTTGGCGGCAGCCTATATGCGCAAGGAAAGTCCTGGCCACACCCTGCAGACCTCAGCTCTGGTCAATGAAGCCTATATCAAACTCGTTAATCAGAAAAATGTACGATGGGAAAATCGTGCTCACTTCTTTGGTATTGCAGCGCAATTGATGAGGCGTATTCTTGTCGATCACGCGAGGAGTCGTTCTCGTATGAAACGGGGCGCGGATGCTCAAAAACTTTCGTTAAACGAAGCCCTAGTTGTTACGGCGGGCGGCGCGGAAGCGTTTCTCTCGCTGGAGGATGCGCTCATTCGTCTGGCCGAGATTGATGCCAAAAAATGCCGGATTGTCGAAATGAAAATGGGGGAAGTCTATCGTGCGCGAGATCCCCGGATCGGCCGTGACGTTGCGATCAAGATACTCCCTTCCCATTTTTCTCAGGAACCGGACCGCGTCCGCCGTTTTGAGCAAGAGGCACGCGCTGCCGGCGTTCTGAATCATCCCAATATCCTCGCGATTTACGATGCTGGAACTGAGAATGGTTCTCCTTATTTAGTTTCTGAATTATTGCAAGGCGAATTGCTACGGGAGAAGCTCAAGGGCAATCCGCTCACCGTTCGAAAAGCGATCGATTATTCTCTTCAAATTGCCAGAGGTCTTTTCTGCTGCCCATGAAAAAGGAATTGTTCATCGTGATCTGAAACCGGAAAATATTTTCATTACAAAAGAAGGTCGCGCAAAGATTCTTGATTTCGGGTTGGCCAAGCTGATTCACGTGGAACTGCCTGCAGGTCAACTGAATCGGGAGGAATTCGTGCATCATAAAACCGAAAGCGGAGTTGTTGTTGGAACAGTTATATATATGTCTCCTGAACAGGTGCGTGGATTAAAAGTGGACCACCGGTCTGATATTTTTGCTTTTGGATCAGTTTTGTACGAAATGCTTTGCGGCAAACGTCCGTTTCATGGCGACTCACAGATCGAAGTCATGCATGCAATCCTAAAAGCGGACCCACCCGAACTTTCAAAAAACAATACAGATATCCCGCCTGAATTAGAACGAATTGTGCTGCGTTGCCTGGAAAAAGATCCGAATCATCGTTTTCAATCCACAAACGATCTGGCTTTCGCGTTGGAAGGAGCAACATCCAGTGCTGCTCAGAGCGTTTCCCATCAGACTCCGAGACGAAATGCCAGTAGAAAGGCTTTGATGGCAGCTGCCGTTTTGATTCTTTTCACAGTTTTGCTTTTGGTCTATTGGAATCGCATTCTGAAAACTGAATCAAGTCTTCAGCGATCGGAATGAAGATTTCCGCGCTGACCACAACAGGAAAAATTTTTGATGCAGCCATATCCCCTGACGGCAAGTATGTCGCCTATGTGGTTAAGGATGGCGACATGCAGAGCCTCCGGGTTCGGCAAGTTGCGACCACGAGTAATGTTCCTATTCTTCCTCCGGCCCCGGTGCGCTTTCAGGGTATAACGTTTTCAAGAGATGGAAATTTT
>JAKEFK010000055.1 GCA_022616075.1 bacterium | reverse complement strand
TGGATTTCCGAAATTAGAGTTTGATATGCGTAGCAATGTACCAGGTATTGCCAAACGGATCACTGACGGCGGCCACTCGGTCACCGTAAGGCTGATCGGCCGGCTCACTTACTGAGACGCCTCCGGCTTGCAACGCGCGCACATAGGATGCATCCACATTATCGGTGTACAAATAGATGGTCGTGGGCATCGGCTGATACGGCCCGTGAGCTTCGCCCATTTCGATCACTGAATCACCGATTCTGACCTTGGCATGCGCAACCGTACCATCAGGCGCAGCGTAACGCGCGACTTCGACAGATCCAAATGCCCTGCTTAAAAAGTCGATGAACTGCGACGCATTTATTGGATGAAAATACAGATTGACGTTCCGAAGTCCTTCGGGGACATACGGGCCCTCCAGACTCCTTGCGATGTACCACTGATTTCCCGCAGGATCTGTAACGCCACATACGCGTTCTCCATACGGTTGATCGGACGGCTCGGCAATGGAAGTGGCGCCTGCTTCAAGCGCCCGCTGGTAAATTGCGTCCGTGTCTTCAACAAAAAAGTGAAGTGCGGTGGGGGTCGGTGTTCCGCGCCAGGCTCCGCCTCCACCAATCATGATCTTGGAATCTCCGATCCGAACTTCCGCATGAATTCCACCGGCCGAACCGATCGTTCGGAACAGTTCTTTGGCGCCGAACGCTACTTTCGTAAAATCGATCAGTTCGCCTGCCTCATTCACGCACAAGTATGGGGTTACACTCTGTAAAACTTCCGTTTTAGATTTTTCCGATGTCTGCATAACATTTCTCCTTTCCTGCAGCTCCTTTCGGAGACGTTGTTTGAATTTTTGACTGGGAAGATTGCGCAATTCTGCAGCTATTGAAAGGAGCGGCTCAAGATTCGGGTCGATGGGCGGAACCACGGCTTCGCGGCGCGCGAGCATCGCTTCCACTGCCTGATTGAGTTGATCGACCAAGGACCGCTTACCCATGAGTTTCTCCGATGCGCGCCCGCAAATTACGAAGCGCGCGAAGTTGAAGCTGCTTCACAGCTCCTTCAGTCTTTTGGATCTCCCGCGCAACCTCACTGATGCTCTTCTGTTCGACAAACCGCTTGATCACCACAGCACGCTGATCTTCGAGCAACGTATCCACGAGCCGAAACAACCTTGCGCGATATTCGACCTCTTCCCAACTAACGTACGGTTCATTTTGTACAGGATTACCATGTTCCCGCGGAGTGCGCTGCCAGTGATCCGCAACAGCGTTGGCCGCGATTCGAAGTAGCCACGCTGCGAAAGGAACGCCGCGCCATTCGAATCGTCCGATGCTTGCCAGCGCCTGATGGAATACATCCGCCGTCAAGTCCTCAGCTTCTTCACGATGGCGGACACGACTGACTACAAATGCATACACACGCTCAAAATTATTCTCGTATAAGTCGGCAAAACGGGCTGGATCTTTCTGCGCAGCTTCGATTAGAGACCGTTCGTCAGTTTCCCTTTGATTCGCTTTCAAAACACTCTCCAGCGAAATGTCTTCATTCAACCATAACTGGCAAGTCCTCCAAAAAGCTACGGGTACATCAAACAATTATGAAAAGAAATTGATAGGCGCCCAGCTGGGGTCTTTGATTCTGTATCTCCCGCAATCAGAAGCATCTGTTTGTCAGGAGTTCTTGCGGCTCCCTGAATCCCGCTCTTATTCTATACTTGATGTCACTTACGACTTCGAAGGTTAACCCTGTCATAAAAATTCGAGCGGCCTGTCTATCGGATGCGGATTCCATTGCCTTCCTTTTGAAAGACGCATTTGAAGAATACCGGCAGATGTACACACCAGCAGCATTGGAAGCCACCACGCCACTAGGGGATCAAATTCGGGAGCGGTTGAACGAAGGTCCGATCTGGATTGCGGTTCAAGATTCGGTGATCGTTGGATCCGTTTCAGGTGTACCAATGGAAGATTCGTTTTACATTCGAAGCATGGCAGTCAGTCCGGCCGCCAGAAACCTCGGAGTCGCGCGAAAACTGTTGCAGCATGTGGAAACCTACGCGGTCCAAAAAGGATTTAAAGCTCTATCTCTCTGCACGACTCCTTTTTTGAGCGGCGCAATTCATCTATATGAACGCAGCGGTTTTCACTTTGTCAGGCAGGTCCAACCTGATCTTTTTGGAACGCCGCTGCTCAAAATGATCAAAAGAATCAACTAATATTCGAGATTAGCTTGATCAATATAAACAAACGCAAGCAAGAGTCGTTAAAATCAGAGGTTGCTCGATTTGGCAAGTTTGTGGGGAGTCCTGCCGTCCTCGCTAAATCTCGATAAACACTCTGCACAGTAGTGTCGATTTATGGATCCGCAAAACGACTACCTAATAGAAATCAACATTTGGAGAAGTTAACTTATGAAATACATATGCCTTGGATATTATGACGAGAAGAAGTGGGAAACGATGTCCGAAAGCGAGCAGAACACTCTGATGGACGAGTGTTTCGCCTACGATGACACGCTTCGAAAGGGCGGCCATTTTGTCGGTGGTGAGGCGCTCCAAAGCGCTCGAAACGCCACCACCTTGCGAGGGAAAAACGGAAAGGTGTCCGTCACCGATGGCCCGTATATAGAAACGAAAGAGCAATTGGGCGGAATCCTTTTACTTGAAGCCACGGACCTGAATCATGCAATCCAGTTGATGTCGAAGCACCCGGGTCTGAAGGCAGGACCATTCGAGATTCGTCCGGCCGAAGACTTGTCAGCAATGGTGGCCGAAAGCGAGAAACGCCGGCTTAAAAAGACAGGAAAACAATAGGAGAAACTCAATGCAAAAAATCACACCCTGTTTGTGGTTCGATAATCAGGCGGAAGAGGCGGCGAGTCTTTATGCCTCCCTTTTCAAAAACTCAAAGATTGGCAGCGTGTCACGTTACGGCGAAGCAGGCGCACAGGTTTCCGGACTTCCAAAAGGAACGGTCATGACGGTGATGTTTCAAATCGCCGGACAGGAATTCATGGCGTTAAACGGAGGCCCCATGTTCAATTTCACGCCGGCCGTTTCGTTCTTCGTTAACTGCGAAAGTCAACAAGAGATAACGGAGTTATGGAACAGGCTTTCTGCCGGCGGGACGGTTCTTATGGAACTGGCTGAATATCCGTTCGCTGAAAAATTCGGATGGCTTCAGGATAAATTTGGCGTTTCGTGGCAATTGATTCTTTCGAATCGTGCGCGAAAAATCATCCCGTTTTTCATGTTTGTTGGAGCACAACACGGAAAAGCCGAACAAGCGATGAATTCTTATGTCTCTCTGTTCCAAGATTCAAGTATTCACAATATTGTTCGTTATGGCGCCGGAGAAGAGGAGCCGCAAGGAACGGTGCAGCACGCCGTATTTTCACTCGCCGGACAGGAGTTCATGGCAATGGATAGCAATAGAAAGCATCCCTTTACTTTTACTCCGGCCATATCCTTCATGGTGAATTGCGAAACGCAGAAGGAAATAGATGAATATTGGGAGAGACTCTCCGCAGGCGGAGAAAAAGAAGAATGTGGTTGGCTGAAAGACAAGTACGGTGTCTCCTGGCAGATCGTTCCAACCATTCTGGAAAAGATGTTGACTGATCGCGACACGGCAAAATCAGAAAGAGTTATGGCGGCAGTGCTTCAAATGAAAAAACCTGACATCGAAACCCTGGAGCAAGCATACAGCGGATAAGGCGAAGTCGTTAAAAATGTGGTGCGGACGACCCGTCCACAAAACCACTACTGGCAGAATCGGACTGAGCTTGTCAGGTGATCAGCTTAGCCGTAAACTGTCACAATGAAATTTTCTGTTCGATCGTGTTGTATCTTGTTACTCGCGCTGTCACTCATTGCTCCGGGAGAAGAAACAATTCAGAGACTCGACGGAACGTCTGTTTCAGGATCCCAATTAACCGATCATGTCAAAGAATTGATGCGCAAAGCGGGAGTTGCCGGACTTGCCCTTTCCATTCTAAATGAGAATCGCGTCGCCTATATGCAAATGTTCGGCTACAAGAATTCAAAAACGGGAGAACCGCTGTCGCAAGATACGATCTTCTATGGCGCCTCGTTCAGTAAGGCGGTTTTTGCCTATTACGTCATGCAGCTTGTCGAAAAAGGCTCCCTTCAGCTTGATACACCTCTTGTAAAGTATCTGGACAAGCCTCTTTACGAATACTCCTTTGCCAAATCCTCACAGGGTTATCAGAGCTTGAAAGACGATGATCGCCACAGGAAGATCACGGCCCGTATGTGTTTGAGCCATACTACAGGGTTTCCCAACTGGAGATGGTTTGAAGACGATGAACAATTAAGAATCAAATCCGAACCGGGAACCAAATACAGTTATTCGGGTGAAGGCCTTTATCTGCTCCAATTTGTCATTGAACAGATATTGAAACAGGAGTTTCAACAATCAGTTCACACAAACGTTATCGAACCGTTCGGTATGCTTCGCAGCAGCTACGTATGGGAACAACGATTTGAGAGCAACCATTGCCAGGGACATGATCACGAAGGGACGCCTCTTGCAAAAAAGAAAAGGACGGCAGCCAATGCTGCAGGATCACTCGAAATGACCATCGCCGATTATTCTTTGTTTCTGGAGGCCATGCTCCAGAAAAAAGGACTTAAAGCGGAAAGTTTCCATCAAATGTGGAGTCCTCAAATTCGAATCCGGTCGAAGCAACAGTTTGGCCCTCTGTCACGGGTCCAAACGGATGAGAATGACGGCATTCAGTTGAGCTATGGACTCGGATGGGGACTGCTTAAGTCTCCTTACGGATGGGCATTCTTCAAAGAAGGTCACGATGAAGGCTGGGGTCACTATTCCATTTGCTTTCCTGACAAGAAGATCGGCTTTGTTGTCATGTCCAACAGCGATAACGGTGAAAAGATATTTAAAGACTTGCTTAACTACTGTATTCGTGACACGTTCACTCCCTGGTTCTGGGAGAATTACATTCCATTCCAGGAACCTGCCGTTCAAAAAGAATAAAGTAGTTCATCGTACCTGATTCGTCGGTGTGCGTTCCTTTTGTTATAATTTAATAAATAAGACTATGAGCAAATTGAAAGAGATCGAAGAAATGCTTTCTCATCTCAGCCGCGCCGAGAAGGCGAAGCTGCTCCAATCAGTGGTCCGTGACCTTGCCGATTCTTTCCCTGGTATTGACGCAACTCCGGGAATTTGCGGCGGCGAAGCCCGGATCGTGCGCACGAGAATCCCTGTATGGGTGCTGGAACAGGCAAGGCGTCTGGGCCTGAGTGAGGCCGAGATTCTAAAGGTTTATCAAACCTTGCGTGCTGAGGATCTCGTGAATGCGTGGGCGTATGTCCGATCCCATCGCGACGAAATCGAGAAGCAGATTCAGGAAAATGAGGCCGCTTGAAATGGCACGGCTGTATGCAAATGAAAATTTCCCCTACCCTGTCGTTGACGAGCTTCGGCGTTTTGGCCATGACGTTCTAACGATTCAAGAGACAGGCAAGGCTGGTCTCGCTATTCCGGATGATCAGGTTTTGGATTTCGCCAGCAAAGAAGGCCGGACACTCTTGACCTTGAATCGAAAACATTTTGTTCATTTGCACAACAGCATCCAGCAACACCACGGCATCGTTGTTTGCACGTTTGATCCTGACTTTGCTCAACAGGCGAGACGGATTCATGAGGCGATACAATCGAAATCCGACTTAAAGAATCAACTAATTCGTGTGAATCGCCCATCATAACGTTATTCGTTAGACTGAATTTCAAGAAAATTTAGGAATCTTAAGTGACAGCAAAATTAGATACGGAAAGCGGTTTTGTGGAAAGCATCTTTAACTATTGTGATCGCTGATGCGAACGTTGCGCTATGACCTCCCGTTGCCTTCTGTTTTCTATGGAGTCCAAGAGACGCGCTGATCATGGGGCAACTGGAAACGATCCGGATGACCTCGACACTATTCTCAACGATGTGCGATCAACGCTTAAACAAACCAAAGAAATGATCCTGCAAGAAGCTTCGTCGCGAGGAATCACTCTGGAAGAGCTGGAAGAAGAAGAGATCCTTCAGGTAGACACTTCCGATCACCCATTACACGTTTCAGCGAGTGATCTGCTTCAGGCCGAGCTCATACGCATCATGCAGTTAGCCGGAACAACATCCATTGCTCGAACCCATGCCTCCCACATCCAAAGGAAGGAGCACTTTAAATGACGTCCAAACCGGCTCCTGCTACATCACGGGGCGAGCCGTACCCGCTGGGAGCAACGGTTCTTCCCGGAGGTGTCAACTTCTCGCTCTTTTCGCTGCGGGCCAGCAATGTTGAGTTGCTTCTGTTTAATCATTTTGCGGATCTCCAACCAGATCGCGTTTTTATTCTCCATCCTCAGATTAACAAAACGTTTTACTACTGGCACATCTTTGTAGAAGGAATCGGTGGGGGTCAGATCTACGCCTACAGGGTTTATGGCCCGTTTGATCCCGCACAAGGGCATCGTTTTAACAGCAAAAAGGTTTTGATCGATCCTTATTCAAAAGGCGTTGTGTACGGGAAGAATTGGTCTCGCGAACAAGCATGCTCTCCGGAAGAAAACTGTGGTTTTGCGCTGAAAAGTCTAACGGTGAATTCGGATCTCTACGATTGGGAGAGCGTGCCATCCCCACGCCACAGCCTCTCCGATGTCATCATCTATGAAATGCACGTGCGGGGCTTCACACGTCATCCATCAGCGCGCGTTCAATACCCGGGAACATTTGACGGAGTTGTTGAAAAAATTCCATATTTAAAAGAATTGGGAATCACTACGGTTGAGTTACTTCCGGTTCAGCAATTTGATGCTACCGAAAATTCCTATGTCCATCCGGGAACCGGCGAAAAGCTGAACAATTACTGGGGCTATAACCCGATCGGATTCTTTGCGCCACATCGAGGTTACTACATTGCCGACTGGGAACAGATGGAATATCTCACTGGATTTCGCGACATGGTAAAGACGCTTCATAAGGCAGGCCTGGAAGTGATTCTGGATGTCGTCTTCAACCATACAGGGGAAGGTGATGAGAACGGCCCCACCATAAGTCTAAAGGGACTGGAGAACTCCACTTACTATTTGCTGGAGAACCACGATAAATCAAAATACGCCAACTATTCCGGCTGTGGAAATACGGTGAGCTGTAATCATCCCGTCATCCGGCGTTTGATCCTCGATTGCTTGCGCTACTGGGTGAATGTCATGCATGTGGATGGATTTCGCTTTGATCTTGCATCTGTTCTTGCGCGCGATGAAAAGGGGCGCCCTATGGAGAATCCACCCTTATTGTGGGAGATTGAGTCGGATCCTGTTTTGCAAAAAACCAAAATCATAGCGGAAGCATGGGATGCTGCCGGTTTATATCAGGTTGGATCCTTTCCTGGTGAGCGATGGGCAGAATGGAACGGCAGATATCGCGACGACGTTCGGCGTTTCGTTCGCGGTGACAATGGAACTATAGAAAGTTTCGCTTCCCGCATTCTGGGAAGTCCCGATCTTTATCATCAGTATGGCCGCAATCCGCATCAAAGCATCAATTACATCACTTGCCATGACGGATTCACGCTGAACGACCTTGTCTCCTACAATCACAAACACAATTTAGAAAATGGCGAAGAGAACCGCGACGGTCAGAACGAAAACTACAGTTCCAACTATGGTGTTGAGGGGCCCGGAACTCCTGAGCTGGAAGCTTTCCGGAGAAAACAAATTAAGAATTTTCTGGCCATTCTTTTCTTATCACAGGGAACTCCCATGATCCTTATGGGTGATGAAGTTCGCAGATCCCAGCGCGGTAATAATAATGCTTACTGCCAGGACAACGAAATCAGCTGGTTCGATTGGACTCTGCTGGAAAAGCAGCGCGATCTGTTGCGGTTTTGCAAAGAAATGATTCGCTTTCGGAAGAGTCATCCGGCTCTACGTTCCTTCGATTATTTTTTCGGGCAGAAGAATGAATATGGTTGGCCCGAAATCACCTGGCACGGCATCAAACTGAATCATCCTGATTGGGGTTTTCATTCGCACTCGATTGCGTTCACTCTTGCGGGATTTCAAGGCGCGCCTGATCTTCATGCGATGATCAACTGCTACTGGGAAGATTTGCAATTCGAGCTGCCCCTTTTGCCCGCGCAAAAACAGTGGCTTCAGAGTGTTGACACATCCCTTCCTTCCCCGAATGATATTGCGGACAACGGCAAAGAGATCCCGGTCCAGTCCGGGCATTATCTGGTGTCCGCGAACTCCGTCGCGATATTCGTATCGGCCTGAAGCAACTAAAGTTGCCGAAAAAGCGATTTGGGTTGCGGGATTCAAATCTTTTAAACACCTGCCTCGACCACATGCCGGGTCACAATACATGGCAAAAAGCTTGCTTTATGATCTAATACGCCGTGTCGCGTAGGTGTTCAATGAAAGGCAAGTTGGGAGAGGAATAACGTGAAGGGGTCCATAAGACTTTATAAATCTATCCTTTTTTTTGTGATGGTTGCTTGCGTGCCGGGAACAACCGTATGCCAGGATTCCAATTTGTTTGTGCCGGTAATTCTTGAACAACAGCCATCGCCGGGAGATGTTAGTTCTATCACAACACCGCAAATCCGTATCAAGTTCGATGACGCCGGTCAACAGATTCAAAAAGAGAAGATCCTGTTTGAGGTGGATAGAAATGACATTACGGCTTTCGTGCAATCGGCGGAAGGAGCATTGGTTTATCAGCCACCCAATGCGTTTACCGCCGGACAGCATGAAATTCGGATTACGGGCACAACTTCCGATGGAAAACCGATTCAGGAAATCATCTGGAACTTTACAATTCAAGAAGGTCCGAAAAATTTTACATTTGCCGTGGAACCGACCGGGACTCTGGAATACAAAGCGCGAACGGAAACACCCAGCGTCGACCGCCATCGATTCAACTCAAATATCGCGATCCGCAATCAAAGCACCGGAAAATTTCAAACCTCATTCAACTCCAATCTCCAGGCGCAAAATCCAACACCCGGCGAAACCCCAAAGGATATTGATCTCGCTAATTTCCAGGCAGCTCTAAGTTACGGTAACAGCACTGTATCCCTTGGTGATGTACTTGTAAATTTTGACCTGCTTGGTGTAGCGAATCTTTCACGCCGTGGAATTTATTTTCAACAAAAGCTTCCTTTTCGTTCGTCCGGGTTCGATGTATTCTCCGTGCGTTCCGAAGCCATTCTGGGGTTTCGTCATGGTTTCGGAATCTCCAACGCCGAGCAGCGAGTCGATGGAGGGTCTTTTTTCATCGCGCCTACGGGAAAACCTGAAAATTTGAACCTGCGCTTTTATTATCTTCGCGGAGAAAACGAAACTGAGCAAGGATTCAACTTTGGAGGTGTGACACGCGGCTCAAAAGGAGATGCCGTGGGGGTGTATGTTACAACCGGCAGCTGGGCCAATCAATTTCGCGTGGAAGCAAACGCGGGTTGGAGCGATTTTGATTTCAATGCATCGGACGATTTTGAAGGCAATCAGGACCACGCACTGCAGCTGAAATTCATTTACGATCCCACGGCAAAAACATGGAGGAATCGTTCTTCGAAATTTCTTGCACAACTCGAAATTCAGGACCTGGGCACGTTTTTCAAAACTCTCGGCAATCCATTTTTGGTGAGTGACCGTCGCGGTTTCAATCTAAATTCCACCTGGACGTATGGTCAGGTTGCCTTCACAGGTGGAGCTTCAAAATTTCACGATAACGTAAAAGCTCTTGCCATTATTCCGACTGTCGACAATCTTGCATACAGCGCCGGGCTCAACTACACGCCCTTTTCAACGGAAGGGTTGCCGAAGTGGCCGTCACTTTCAGTAACGGCTACGCGAACCGAGCAAGAAAGCGGGGGGGAAGCCGTATCTTTTCTTGCCGTGCGTAACATCGTGGATACTGTGGCCTTTCTTGCAAACCTGACACGAACCAAATGGACGTTGAGCCTGAACACGACTTATGGCATCAACAAAGATCTGAATGATCGTGTACCTGATTCTGATGCGAAAAACATTACGCTCGCTGCCGTATTCATGCCTGCGCCGTCTTACAACATCGGTCCATCGATCAGTTTTATCCGCCAGGGAAATCGCGATACGAAGATCAATACTGATTTGTGGACTTATTCTTTTACGGGATCCATTCCGCTTCAACCGGAACGTTTTACACTTGATAGTCAGCTGAGTTTCGCTTCGACAGACAGTTCGGATCGATTAAACATCAATTCCAACTTCAGCGGTACGGCACAGCTTTCGTATCATGTTCACAATCTTTTGAAGCTCAAAGGAAAACAAACTGTGTCGGTTCGAGCTTCTTATAACCGGAGTATTGTTGATGCCCCTTTTCCCACAAAACAAAAGGGATTTGAAGTTTTCGTACTTTTGGATCTTGGATGGCCGTTTGAAAGGTAGGTGAAATCATGTGGAAAAAGATTCCTGTGTTATTCCTGTTTGCGATTTTTGCATCTACGGCGCACGCTCAATTAAGCGTCTCCAACAATCCTGCGGGTGCCGCTGTTGTCATCACGCAGCCCTCCGCGGTGCTGATAACCTGGTCGATCCAATCCAGTGAATCCGCTCCAACGACTGTTGTTTCGGAGGAAGGACTCTTTGTATTAGGAAGCCAGGTTCTGGGTCAGGTAACAACTGACTTAACAACCACTGTTTCTGCGGGCGGCTCTGCAAATGTAAATGAAACTTTGTTGATTCCGCCGGATGTATCGAATCGCGCACTGAAGTTAAATGCGCCCACCTTTTTCTACAGACGCACCTTCCGTTCGACCAGTACAGGAGCATCCGGTCAGTCTGCTCTGACTTGCCGGCTTTCCACAAGCGCGTATGGGAACTTCTCCATCGCGGCAGTCACAATCTTTTTCGAAAACGAAAGAGGTGAAGCAACATTTCTGCAGAATGATCCGCGCGCACGTGCTTCTGCAGAAGTTCGTTACAACGGCACCGGTTTGATGAAAGCGGTATGGGAGGTACAGGAACCGAACAGCACGCAGTTTCGTACTTTGCAGCAAGTCCAGTATCACCTGACTTACGGTGATCGGATTCTTTTTCACTCGCCCCCCGTTCCTCCTTTACCGACCGTTGTCACCGGTAGACATTTCCTCCGGTTCCGGATTGAGCAACCCGTATCAGGCTTCGAGCTGCCACAGGTTACTTACTTTGTTCGCGCGCCGGCAGGAGATCCGGAGGATGTCAAACTAACCCTTACTTTGCCTGCGCGGAATGCGCGCATCACGGAAGCATCCACATTTGAATGGAACGGGAAATCGTCCGGTACCCTATTGCGATTCGCAATTTTCGAACGCGCCAGTTTCAATACAATTCTAGGCAAGACTCCATCCGTGGAACCTCTGCCGGAAACACAAGAGCTCGCCGGATCAAAGGTCCTGCAAAATCCCGATCTGTTTTTGGTGAAAGGCGTGGAAATACTTTCAGCCTCTCTCCCTGTGGAGACCACTCGTTATCAGTTGAAACCGGATCAATGGAAACGGTTGAAGCCTGTTACCTGGTATGTCTGGCAAGTGCAAGCATTGGATCAAGCAGGAAAACTGATATCCGAAACAGAGTTCCGCGCTTTCCAAATCGAACACAAGAAGAAGGATTAGTCCAGAAAACTTCAGACATTTTGTCAACGGCTCATGCAATCCAGCAAGACGAGCGGATGGCATACAAGTTGCTTCGTCTCGTGATCTATGGGCGATCAACAGATATCAGATGACGCAAATCTAACTGCCCTTTCCTCCTTCATGCAGGAATTGCTGGCTGATGTATCTGCACTGGAACGGATGCACGAAACAGGAGTCATTGAATCCTGCAACCGAATTGGGGCCGAAGCTTCTAAGTTATTAGAGAAAAAGCTAAGAGACGAAGGCTAGAACCTTCTGTTAACAGGACACTAGTGCATACCATCCAGGTGAGCCCGAACTTCGTCTTGAAACTTAAACGTTCCCGGCTGGTAGGTACAAAACGGCTCTTCCGCCAGCGGATCGCCGGAAATGGCGTACGCGCGCGACCGTGAGCCGCCACAAACCGAAACAAACTCGCACCGGCCGCAGCGACCCTCGAAGTTGCTGATATCGCGAAGTTCGCAGAACAGAGCGGAGCTTCTATAGATATCGATCAGAGAATCCTTGCGGACATTCCCACCACTGATCGGCAGAAATCCGCTGGGAAAGACTTCACCTCTTACTGAAATGAAAACAAATCCGTTTCCAGCATTGATATGCATTGGTGTCCTTTTCATGCCGGTCTCCTTCGAAAGTAATGCGAGGTCCTGGACAATCCTGTCGAGATCGCGCTTCAAAACAAGATAAGCCGGATGGAGGTCAAAGTATTGATGTGCATCAATCCCCTTTTCTTCCAGAATTGCTCGCTGCAAAACAACTCTTTTAAAGTGATGGCCTTCCGTGGGTTTCGCGCTCACATACTTACCGGCATCATATAAGAAGTGCATGACCGCTTCGTATTCTCCCGGAGTAATTTCATCGTCCTGTTGTGCACGACCGACCGGAACGAGAAAAAAGAGGCTCCAGGTCAAGGCTCCCCTTTCTGCGACGAGCCGGAAAATGTTTGGAAGATCGTGCAGATTATAACGGCTCACGGTTGTATTAACCTGAACCTTCAACCCCATTTCTCTTGCCATCTTCCAACCGTTTGTTGTCCAGTAAAAAGATCCGGGCACGCGGCGGAAGTCATCGTGACGCCTTGCGTCTGATCCATCGATACTTAAGGAAATAGCCTTAGCGCCGGCGTCTTTGATTCTTTGTAAATTTTCCCCAGTCAATTTTGGAGTTCCCGAAGGTGAAACGCCTGTGGGAATTCCTAAATCTGAAGCATAGCGAACGAGTTCGAAAAGATCGTCCCGCTTGAAGGGATCGCCGCCGGTAAAAATGAATAGAGGCCTGGGTTTTCCAAAACTTTCAACCTGATCGAGGAGTCTTTTCGCTTCCTCCGTCCTCAAGGCAAGAGGATCATGGTTGGACTGCGCTTCTGCCCGGCAGTGGCGGCACGCAAGATCGCAGGCTTGCGTTGTTTCCCAGATGATCATAAAGGGGCGCTCTCTGGTTTGATACACAGGGTGTCGTATTAGATCCATATCGACCTCGTTTACAGCATCCATGGATAGACCGGCCGCGAGTCCTTGCAGATCGTCATTCGATGATTCCTGTCTAATTGATAAGACGTCCATCCTTGTTTGAGATGGATTCCTGCAGTTTTAAATCGCGGACCGTTTGCTCAAAAATGTCTGATAATCCATCGATCCGCTCTGCAATTACCAGGAAATTGTAGGCAAATAAGTTCGGAAAATGCCTGGACATCCACGCGTGAATGGATTCGATCCTGCGCATGATCCAGCTGCTGCTGATCAAATCCACGATCGGAGGGGAAAATCCATAAATCACCTTCGCCCGAAAACCGTATTGTTCGACCAATCTCCGGAAGCTTGCGACAGAAAACAAGCGCTTGTGAGTCATGTCCAGAATGCCCCTCTTTCCATAGTTAAATTGACCAAAAAGCAGGGAAAGTCGAACCGGTAAGTAACATACGTTTGCTGTGCTGATAAAAAGCGTTCCGCGGACCTTCAGCATCTCAAAAACCTGCTTGAGAAAGTTCTCCGGATCGTCCAGATGTTCGACCACGTCCAGCGCAATGCAACAGTCGAATTTGCGATCTTCAAAGAACTGAGAAAATTTCTTGTTTAAATCCACTGCCACCGTTTCGGCTGTTCCTGCCTGATCCGGTCTGAATGGGTCTACCGCCGTGTGGCTTCCTACTTTTTCCGCAATCTCCCTGCTTAAGAGCCCGTGGTTGGCCCCCAGCTCAATTGTGGACATCTCAGGATCCAGCTTTAGTGTCTTCAAAACATATTGATGCAACGAATTCGAACTCTTTTTAAACTGGTAGTTATCCGTTTCAAATAACCGGAAATCGAAATTTCTCTGGTAAAAAAGTCCCATTTGTACCAGTTGATACTTCAAAACTGCTTTTACACAGTTGTAGGCGTAACTCAAACCGTTCACGCGACATTGTTCATCGCCGTAGTGAGCCGGAATAGAGACTTCGGAAATCTTCCAGCGATGCGCGAGCGCCTGAATAATGATCTCTGTGTCGAAATGAAAACCATCGGAATTGAATTCAAACGCAAGTTTTTTCAGCGAAGATACTTTATAAGCGCGAAAACCTGTATGAAATTCAGAAAGACTCAGACCCAACATCCTGTTCTCGCAGGATGTTAGTATCTGGTTCCCTATCCATTTATAAACAGGCATTCCACCCTGAAGCGCCTGTTTTTTATTCAACATCCTGGAAGCAAAAACAGCATCCACTTCTCTTTCCTTGAAAGGCGCCAGGATTCTCGGTATGTACTCCGGCGGATATTGCCCATCTCCATGGAGAAGCACCACAATATCAAAATTCTTCTTTATGGAGTAAAGATAGCCGAGCTTCTGATTGCCGCCGTAACCACGATTGAAAGGTGTGCGATAAACCTTCATGTTCGAGTCAGAATATTTGGAGCTGATTCGGTTCGCGACATCGTAGGTTCGATCTGTGGATTTGTCATCGATGATAAAGATTTCAGCGAACCGGGAAAATAGCGCTGAGGGGATTCTGTCAATCAATTGTTCCAGATGACGTTCCGCGTTGTAAGCCACAATGAAGATGGCGACCTTTTGAGTGTTGAGAATATCGTTAATCGCCTGTAGCTCTCCGGTCGAAATCTCGCGTTCCGCAAGTTCGCGCATCCGTTGAAGCACATCTCTCATTAGAGTTCATCATATCGCGAGTTTGCCCCGGAGGTGTAAAATTCGGGCAATTCGCCCCAAAGCTTTCCACATGTTAAGCTTTAAGAACGAGTCATGCACAAATCTCTTCGTTTTCTTTTTCTATTTTTTGCGCTCAGCCATTCGTTTGTGGTATTTGCTAGGGAGCAAAAACCGAATGTTCTCATCATCATTACCGATGATCAAAGGTCCGATTCGTTTAATGAAACGTTCATGCCAAGGACTTACCGGCGAATTGCGCAGGAGGGTGTTCTTTTCGAAAATGCTTTTGTGAGCACAGCGCTTTGCTGCCCGAGCAGAGCAAGTATTTTCACCGGCCTTTTAGCCCGGAATCACGGAATTGTTAGGAACGGCACGAGAATTCAAACATCCACGTTCAATGAATTTCCGAAATTTCCTCAGAAGATGCGCGAGGCCGGATATCATACGGGATTGATTGGGAAGTATTTGAACAACTGGTCAGGCGCCTGGAGAAAGCAAGAATTTGATTATTGGATTTCATTTCACTCAGGAGTTCTCCGCGATTGGTTCAACTTTGAGATTATCAAAAACGATTCTGTGGTAAAAGTAACGAATGAATATGTGACGGACAAGATGCGCGACTATGCCATCGAGTTTCTCAACGAGGCACAGGACGCGAATAAACCATTTTTGCTCTATCTGTCCACCACCGCTCCCCATGGACCTGCAACTCCGCATCCTCGTCATGAAGGACTCTATGCTAGTGTTAAGCCCCATCGGCCAAAAAGCTTTGACGAATGTTTCATCGAAGACAAACCGGATTGGATGCAACAGATAGCACAGATAACAAAGGAGCAAAGGCAAGGCATCGATCGACGGCGAATCAGGGAACTTCAAACCCTTGCCGCTGTTGATGAAGCAGTCGATAACATCATGACTCATCTTGCGGATGCCGGGATGCTGGATGAAACATTTATCCTTTTCCTTTCGGATAATGGAGTTTTCTGGGGTGAACATAGATTGCGAGGCAAAGATTTGTTTTATGAAGAAGCAAGCCGTGTTCCGTTTGCGGTGCGCTATCCTGGACTGGTGGACCCGGATTCACCGCAGGTTGATCGGAATAGCCTCGTTTCAAATATTGATATCGCGCCAACAATTTATGAACTGGCGGGGATTCAACCGCCCCCGAATCTCGATGGAAGTTCTCTCTTCCCCTTAATGCGGGATCCGAATTCAAAATGGCGAAGCCATCTTATCCTGGAGGGATGGCCCGATACATTCAAAGGAGATGGTTCCGACACAAGATGCAATCCACCTTATACGGCAATTCGAACAAAGCGTTACCTTTATGCCGAATCTCACGCAAATACCGGCACAAAAGCAAAATGCACTTTTGCTGTCGCGCAAAAACCGGAACTCTATGATTTGCTCAAAGACCCGCTCGAACAGGAGAACGTGGTCGACAATCCTAAATACGACAAAGTTCGTAAACGTCTAAAAAAGGTGCTGGATCGGTACGGCTACGTCGCGTTTCCTCATTAAGTTTTATATCCCATCCGTGAATGCCGAATGAAAACATCGTATGTTAAGCTCTAAAGGTTATATGCACATATTGGTCCGTTTTATTGTTGTATTTCTCGCGCTCAGCCATTCGTTTCTGGCATTTGCCCAGGAACGAAAGCCGAACGTTCTGATCATCATTACCGATGATCAAAGATTCGATTCCTTTAACGAAACGTTTATGCCCAGGACGTATGAGCGGGTTGCGCGCCAGGGAATTGTTTTCGATAAGGCCTTTGTCACGACCTCTCTTTGTTGTCCGAGCCGCGCTAGCATTTTCACAGGGCTTCTGGCCCGCAGTCACGGGATTGTTCGAAACGGTACCAGGTTCAGGAAATCCAATTTTCAGGACTTTCCGAAATTCCCGGAGAAATTGCGGGCCGCCGGATATTACACAGGCCTCATCGGAAAATACCTGAACGATTGGAAAGGGGACTGGAGGAAAGAAGAATTCGATTACTGGATTTCATTCCGTAAAGGAGTATTGCTGGATTGGTTCAACTATAACATCATCAAAAATGACAAAGTCATGGAAATTACGAATCAATATATTACCGATAAACTGCGTAACTATGCGATCAAATTTCTCGATAAAGCCCGAAAAGAAGAGAAACCATTTTTGCTCTATTTTTCCACGACTGCTCCACATGCGCCTGCTACTCCTCATCCTCGTCACGCAGGACTCTACCCTGGCCTTGCGCAACATCGTCCCTTGAGTTTTAACGAACCGTCTATCTCTGACAAGCCGGATTGGTTGCAGCAGATTCTGCCGCTTTCTACGGAAGAAATCAATGGAATTGATTTCCTGCGGCTGCAGGAACTTCAATCGCTGGCTGCTGTGGATGAAGCTGTAGACGATATCATGACTTACCTGGCCGATGCAGGAATGCTGGATGATACGCTCATCATTTTTCTTTCAGACAACGGACTCTTTTGGGGTGAGCATAGATTGACAGGCAAGGACCTTTTTTACGAAGAAGCGAGTCATGTCCCCTTTGCAATCCGCTATCCGCCGCTTGTGGATCCAGCTTCGCCGCGCGTGGATTCGAACAATCTGGTTTCTAATATTGACATTGCGCCAACAATTTACGAAGTCACAGGCGTTGAACCTCCCGCCGGTCTGAATGGAATCTCCCTGGTGCCGTTGATTCAAGATCCGACTACACGATGGCGGAAATATCTGCTTCTGGAAGGTTGGCCCGATACTTTTAAAGGAGATGGTGCGCCCAGCAGATGCAATCCACCCTACACAGCGATTCGAACCAAACGATATCTTTATGCGGAATCTTATGCCAATACAGGCACACGGGCAGGTTGCATTTTTTCGGTGGATCAAAAACCTGAGCTCTACGATTTACTGGCAGATCCGCTTCAACAGGAAAATGTGCTGGATGATCCGCGATATGCGAACGTGCGCAGAAAAATGAAAAGGCTTCTGGACCGCCATGGTTATGTCGAGTTTCCTCACTAATCCCGCTGTTTCTCTAACTAGTTCGGGAAATTGATGAGCACGCGAGCAGTCGACCCCCTAATGGCTGCCTTACGTGACAGTGATTATCGAAATCGCTGCGACGCCGCAGAGGCGCTCGGCAAGATCTGAGACACACGCGCAATTGCTGCTTGCGCGCTACGAGACAGCGACACCGGAGTTCGCCGGGAAGCAGTAACGGCATTGGGCGAAATCGGCGATGAAGGATCAGCGGAGCCGCTTGTTGCAGCTCTGCGGGACAGTTATTCGGACGTGCGTAGAGAGGCAGCCGCAGCTCTCGAGAAAATTGGATTCCAGGAAACGCTGTTGCGGGCGGTGGTTGTCATTCTCAACAAGGATCTGACGACAAAGAAGGCCTTCGTTAATTCAATTCTATCCAAGTTGATCGCGCGCGGCCGACCATATCGCGAGTGGATGACAGAGTCAACCCCGGTCGAGATCCATGTGAATCCGTCTGCTCAGGACCCGATGACATTCGCAGCAACGGCTCTGGTTACATTCGGTCGCCTGCTCGGCGAAGAAAGTACGCTCGAGAGACTCGAACACGCGACTTTCCAGAGTGGTGATGGGATTTCCGGGGTCATTCTCTCGTACTGGGCTCGATGAATCTTCCCCTATTGAGCGGAGGTACTGCCGTCAGTCAACGACGAATGAATGTTTTGAGTACGGCTTACCGTTGATCTGTATTTCTATTTCATGGTATCCGGGGTAAATAGTTCTCCCCGATGTGTTTTTAAGTACTAGCTTCTTTGAAATCCGTACCTCGCTCTTGGGGCGAAGTATCATGTCACGTAATTTAAAAACCTTGGGCGATAGTTTGCCATTCGCTTTTCGGTAGTAGACCACAGAATCAACGACGAGTTTTTGTGATGTCGCTGCCTTTGAGCGAACTGAAAACGAAAATTCTATCGTTCCTCCGCGCTTTTGCTTCTTCGGAGTAATCGCGAGCTCGGACAGGGTTATCTTCGGATTTACGGAGTATCCCAGCATCGCGATGGCTTCCGGGTGTCCCTGCTTGATGAGCGTCCGTGCCGCATGACGCACCACCCATTGCGCTTCAGGCTTTGAGTCTTTGCTCCACGTCTTGAGTGTCGCAAGCGCAATGTCCGGATTATCTTTTGCTATATCATTGATATTGTTCGCCACGGAGCGGCGAACATATTCCGTTTCATCGTCTTTAAGTTTTTCAAGCAGCTTGATAACGGGACGCGGATCTTTTTGAAAACTTTTAATGCGACCGGCGAGCGGTAATCGCGGTCTCGTTCCTTCCGAAACAAGCCGCCTAACATGAGGATTTGGATCGTTACACCATTTTTGCACCATGCTCATTGCGCGGTCATAATCTATTTCAATGAACGTGCGGAGATCGCCTTCAGCGGAAAGACGCTTCGTCATTTCATAGAGAGCGTGCATGGACAGGTCAAAATAGTCTTTGCCATATTTTGAAACAAACGCGGTCTGCGGCCAGACGATAAAGGCATCCCAAACGGTGACTCCTGGATCGATATTACTCAACTCCGGTGGAAGTGCTTTCAGTAGAATATTCATCGCTTTGGGAAATTCTTTCGGCAAAAATTCTCCCAGGGCATCGCGAATAAGCATAGAACGTTTTCCAAAACTGAGATCGTCTAGTTTTGGAAGAATTGTGTTAAGAAACCCTTTGCGGTCAAAACCTGACCATACTTTCTTGATCTCGTCCGCAAGCGAGGTAATTATCCTGGGATTAAAAACATCGCGTAGTTTGTTTTCCGCGCTTAAGCCAGGCATAGTGACATTGTTAGTCGTATGTTTTCATATGCTCGAAGCTAAGAACGCCCATATCCGGAGGGTTTTCTTCTGGAGCTTCCATGAGCTTGAAAAATTCAAGACACTCTTCGCTAGTTTCTTCTGCTTTTGCTACCCGGTC
>JAKEFK010000054.1 GCA_022616075.1 bacterium | reverse complement strand
GAGAAGAAGCTGTCGGTAACGGCGCGGCAGGATTCCACAATTTCTTTGGCTGAATCAAAGGCTTCCCGATATTTCTCTTCGGTGATCTCGCTACGAACCATTTTGATGGTAAGCCAGATCAGGTAGCTGTTCAGCGCATCTTCCATGCAGTAGTTTTTGACCCGCTGCCTCTCGCCATTTTGATATAAATCCTCCACCATGCTTCCTTTTGTATCCGTTTTTCCGGATAAGCCCAAAAGCTTGGAAATCAAATCCAACGAAGGTCTGCTGGTGGCGCCAAATTCAGACAGATCATCGCAGACATCATGGCTCGATTCGAAGGAGTAACGGTTTCGGTCCCACACATGAACCGGCACACGGTGTTTTAACGATCGAAGGAACAAACACGGGAGATCGAACCCTCTGCCGTTGAACGTGATGAATGTGCTGCGAATCGGCGTGCCTTTTCTCAGACGAGTTACTTTCCAGAATTGCTGCAAGAGCGCTTTTTCATCGGAATTTTCAAGCACAGTCGCGTTTACCACTTTGCACGTTTCACAGTCCACATCAATTAGTGCGATGCAAATCGGTATATGAAAAGGCGGAGGCGCAAAACCGCTGCTGTACTTGGTGTAGAGCTCCTGCTTCAATTGTTCCTTCGTGCAGTCACTGCTTAGCCCAAAAATTAAGCGGACCAGTTCCCAATCCAGGATCGTTTCGATGTCCAAAACGAGATAACGTCTATCGCTCATTACTTCATTCCCATACAGCTGGTTTGCCTTTATTGAACCGCCAAGACGCCAAGTCGCCAAGACAGGAAAAGAACATTTTGATCTTGGCGTCTTCGCGCCTCCCCTTTATTATGGACGCGGAGACGCGAAGACGCCAGACGCGGAGACGCTAGGAACCCGGTGAAGTGCTGATTGCCTTTTGAAGTCTCTCCGCTTCGGCAGCGAGTGGGAGTCCATCATCCGATCCAATGGTATTTTGCTGAGCTCGAAGCGCTTCTGTAAGAGATTGTTTGGCTTCATCCAATCGACCCAGCGCGCGATACACCTGCGCCATGCGGAATTTAACCGTGCCCGGCCCGATTCCAACCGCTCGATCCAGCTCAACCTGTTGCAGCTGGTCCAATGCGCGGTCATATTCTTTGAAATGCATATGGCACAACGCGACATTGAGCGCGGCAACATGCTTTTCCTGTCCACTGGTACGATCCAACCCCGCAACTTTCTTGAATGAGGCCATCTGGCGGTTGAAGAGTATTTTAGGATCCGTGTAATCAATTTCCATTGCACTGAGCATCAATTGCACAGGAATCGTGCTTTGCGTTCCTCCCCGCGAAACGCTCAAACGCACATTTCCTTCTTTTTGCAGCTCGCGCGCTGCAGCAAGCAATTCTTCCGTGGTTTTTACCGGTTTATCCTGAATTGCTGTTACCACATCACCGATCAATAAGGGCTGTGTCTCCTGGAATGTCTTGAGCGTCAACTTTGCAATCACGGGACCCGGTGTAATCGCCGTATCCATGGACTGAATGCCAAGTCTTTTTTCAAAAAGTGGTTGATCATATTCCAACTGCGCCTGGAATTCAGCCCAGTGCGCAGGGTTATTCGTTTGTATCTTGCGAATGTCAGCCATCGAGCTCCAGTTGGATAGCAGGTAATATTCTACGGTGCGCTCTTCCGCTTTTTCCGGAACAAGCCCGAACAGCAGCAGGTCCGATTCTACTTTGCTGCACACCTGTTGAATCTTTTCCTGGCGTGAACCGTCAGGCTTTCCATCCTCCAGACTGATTGCAATTTCCTGAATCGCTTCTTCCAGAGCAGCCCTGTCGGGTGACTTGCTGTTGTCCTGGAAATTCAGGCTCTTCAAGTCTTCCAGTTCTTTGATCGTTTCCTGGCGAAATCTTTCCAGTTGTGCCTTCGCCATAGCAGAGAACGAAACGATGCCCAAAAAGGACAAGGATGGATTTAGCTTTGCCGAAATTTCCATTGCCTGGTTGTTCTTCAGCTCGACCTGCTTTTCAAATTTTCCAAAAGGACCTTTTAACTTCACCACGTGTTTCCCGGGACATGTCTGGATTGTTTTTGGTGCGAGCCCTTTGTATTCATTGTCGATAAAAATATTTGCCTGAGGATCATCCGCCGTGATATTGAGAGTTGCTTTTGCCGGTTCCATGATGATGGGCGTGAAATAGTAATCATCATTCGCTGTGATGGTCAGCCTGCGATTGGGCGTTTCCCAGCATGGTTTTTGGAAAGTCACTTCATATTCGCCAGGCTGAAGTTCTGAGATTGGAAACTCAGCGGAAAATTCCGTTACAGGCAGATTCCGTTCCGTTGCCGTCGCCTGGGCGCGTTCCGGAGCAGTTCCTTCTGTGAAACCAAGAGACTTATCACGGAAAATGACCTCAACTCCTTTCGGGTACGTTATGAAGTATGCAACACTCGAGCTCCGTTCGAGTTTGAAACTGATCTTCTGAGTCTTTCCAGGTACCACTTCCACTGTTTGTATTTGAGAAAAGTAACCGGGCCGGATGACTTCGATTTCATGAGTCCCTTTCAAACTGTAAAGCGTGGCCAGATCTGTTTTTCCAACCGGAACGCCATCAATTTCAATCGTGGCTTCCGGGGGCGTAGAACTGATCGATAGCTGTCCGAGATTTTCAGACTTAATCTCTTCCACAAAAGCGATGATTTTGGGGGATACCAGTTCTTCGTCCAAGCGGTAATTGGGATCGTTTTCGATTAATTTCAGGAATACATTTTTTGCTTCTTCCTGCTGTCCTTCTACATAGAATGCTCTACCGAGGTAATCCAGACTTCTATACAGCAGAAGTCTTTCCGGCTCGGTGAGAGGTCTTTTCATTTTTTCGGCGGTGATTTTTCCGACCAGGTCTTGAAACAGCGGGATGCTCTGGGTTTGGTTTTCGGAATTGAAAACTCCTTCAGCATCTGCGAATGCTTTGTTCCATTTTTGCAGTTCCGCTTCTTCCGGAATCAGTTCTTCTTCCGGCCCTTGATCGACGGGAGGGAGTTCCTGAGCAAAAAGACAACTGCAAAGTAGCAAAATGAAAAAACAGACTCTGTAGTTCATCCTAGTTTTATGATCCTTCTGACGCCCTTATCTAAAACGTAAATGCTGCCCGCAGGTCCAATCGCGATGAGTTTGGAGTCATCGAAAAAGATAGGAGAGGTCTTTTCGGATCCGAGGAATCTCAAGAATTTTCCGGCAGGTGAATAGATTAAAACTCCTTTCGGATTGTTCGTCAGGATGTAGATATGATTTGCTGAATCCAATGCAAAATCCTCGAATTTGCCGAAGGTCATCTCCTTTCCGGTTTTGTTCAAAGCGAAAAGAAGTTTCCCTTCCGGGTCGTAAACCTGAACGAAATCCCCTTTGCGGCTCAGGAGATGGATGTTGTTCAGGGCATTGATCAGCACTTTTTCATAATCTTCCGCGCGTCCAATCGCCGGCCTGGATAATGGCTTTCGTGCCGGGTCGAATACGGAAACTCCTGATACTTTACCGGAGATGACAAAGTATTCTCCTTTGTTATTGACCGCCGCCGAACGGATTTCTTCCAGATAACCCATGCTTGCTTGAGTCTGCGGATTGATTCTGGGAAACGAGACGGATTCGGTGGTGGTGTATAAAGTAGAATCGTTGCCGATCAAAACATCATTTTTCGGTGTAACGCTGATCGAATAGGGAGAGAGTATTGTGCTGCTGTTGATCATCTTGCCGGACGGATCAAACGTGTAAAACGATTTTTTGCCGCGGTCGCTGAGATAGAGTTTCCCTTCCGAATCCATTGCCATCCCGACCGGATTATCCATTTCTGCGAGGATTGCGGAGTAAGCTGAATCCGGAACAAAGACACGTCTGTTCGTTACAGGAGCGATGTACAGTCGATAAAGAGTTGCGTTCATATTTAATGAGAGCCGCGCTTGTTCGGAAGAGGGATATCTGCTGATTACTTGCTGGAATTGCAGCGCGGCTTCTACAGGACGGTTGTCGTACAAGAAAGTGAGACCCATTTCGTACTCTGCCACCGGCAGCAGAGCGCTGTCAGGATGCAGGATTCTGATGGTCGATAAAGTGTCGAAGGCTGCTACCAAATTCCCCTTGTTTTTCAGCTGGATTCCCTGTTCGAGCAAGGCCTGGTCCGTTCCGGAAGGCGGACTCGCGAGTATGAATAGCGCTGAGAACAGAATGATTAGAGACGATAAGAAAACACGTTTCATGAAAACGAACTCAGGCGTCCTTTCCCAACCCCGTGACCGTCTGGCTTTGAGCAGCTTCTACAGTAACGGGCTTGGACAGCTTTTTGTTCAACGCTTCCCAGCTAAAGGTAATAGTGTGATTGCCGGCTTGAATCGGCAAGCTTAAGATTGGAGCAACATCAATGAATTCGCCATTGATAGAAATTTTACAATTACTTGGAACCGCATTAATTGTAATTTTGCCCATGGGGGGCGCGGGAACGACCACCGTCTCTCCCGACTTAATTACAACGGTTTTGGTAAAGCGAATGTACGCATCTTTAGTGGAACGGAAAGTCAATTTGTGCGTTCCTGGTTCCAACTGAATGGGACTCCCTTTCAGGGCTTTCGAACCACTGATAATGGCCACGCGATGAGATCCACCGTACCTGATGAATCCAGGTGGCGCAGCCGCTGGCGGCATCTCGATGGTCAGCGTTCCGGGGGTGGATGTGTCCACGGTTTTTGTGACATCCTCATGCCCATCCATTTTCAGAACAAGTTGACGCGGTTGCTCGTTCTCTAAAGTGATTTCTTTCGGCGTTTGTCCAAGAGATTGGCCATCCAGGCTGATGGATGCGCCGGGAGGATTCGTCACAAGCTGTATGATTTTTTTCGTTGGAACAACAGGAGTGATTTCCGTTTTTCCAGTTAATTTCGTCGGGGTTACCGGTTCCAGAGTAATGTTCAACTCAGTCGGCCAAGCGTTTTTCTTCAGGGGAACGACTTGTTCCTTGTAACCCTCCAACCGGAAAGTGAGATCCATATCCTTGCGGTCCTGTAACGATGTGGGAGTTATGCCGATCTTTTCACCATTCACCAGAACTTCTGCGCCAACCGGATTTGTGATGATGGCCAGCGTGTCCCCTCCTTTTCCCAGTGTGCCAAAGTAAAGCAGCGTTCCAACGAACAGAAGCGCCATTACAACTCCCAGAATGTAAAATTTTTTCTCTGACCAAACGGAAGGCCGGTGCATCAGCACCTGAGCAGTTTCTGAATAGTTCGCTCCAATCCCTGTTCTGGGCACTTTTTCCGGAGGGGGCGGCACACCAAAAGTGGGAGAAGGCATGTTGAACGTGGGCATGTTTTGCACGTCCGTCGCCACAGTTGCAGATACTTCATTTTCTACAGTGGCCGGTTTTGCTACCTGGTCCAGCGGAATCGCTTGCGTAACACCTTCCTGATAAACCGGAAGCGGTGTAGTGGATTTGCGACGGAATTTCAAACTCTTTAAGTAGAACAAATACTCTTCTAAATCGGCGGAAAGTTCTTTTGCCGTTGGATAACGCAATTCGCGATTCTTTTCCAGAGCCCGCATGATAATTTGATTGAGCTCAGTGCCGGTTTCTTCAGGCAGATTCTGGATAGGTTGCGGCCGCACGTTCAAGATTCGGTACATGATATCAACCGTGTGTTCGCCGTTGAAAGGGTTGTTATATGTAAACAGCTCATACGCCATCACACCGGTTGAAAAAATATCGCTTCGCGGATCCAGTTGATCTCCTGAAATTTGTTCCGGCGACATGTACTGCAGAGTTCCAATGATGTAGCCGCTTCGCGTGAGCTCGGATGTTCCCATGCGCGCGATGCCAAAATCCATAATCTTGACGGTGTTGTCATCCTGCAAACGGATATTCGCGGGTTTAATATCGCGATGGATAATTCCTTTTGTATGCGCCGCGTCCAGCCCTTTTGCAATTTGCAGTATTACTTCAACTCTTTGTTCAAAAGTGAGCTCTACCTTTTGCCGGATGACCTGCTGCAAATCGCGGCCAAGAAGGTACTCCATCGCAATGTAAGGTCGTCCTTCAAAATTCCCCATGTCGTAGATGGTGACTATGTTCGGATGACGCAATCCACCGGCCAGACGCGCTTCCCGCTCGAACCTGGAAATCAGCTCCGTTTCCTCAGAACCAATAGCGGACAGGAGTTTGATTGCGACATCCCGCTTAACGACAGGATCATAGGCGTGATAAACAACCCCCATCGCGCCTTTGCCAAGTACTGATAAGATTTGGTACTTATCGATCTTTTCGGGAGGCTGTTGCATACTTTAATTTGAGGAGGGAAACATACCCCGCTTTCATTCCGCTGAAACGGAACTTATATTAACATATCCGTCTTTGGATTTTCAAGGCAAAGATATTGATTCCTGTAGACTTAGCAGCATTTTTGAAGTGATGGAATAGGCATGAAAAAAGCTCTCATCGCGCTTTTGATATTGGTCCTTGCGGGAGCCGGCGTTTACTGGTTCTTCCTTTATTCGGACAGAAACTATCCGGAGAGAATTCTTCCTGAAAATACGGCCGTTTATCTGACCTTTTCCGGAGTGGATCAGATGCACAAGAAGGGATCGGAGACGTTGTTGTGGAAGAAAATCGCTACCTCTCCGCGGAAAAAGCTGTACCAGTATCACGTCGAGAGGCTGATGAGATTTACGGAATCGGTGGCTGGTGTGGACCCACGCCCTTTGCTGTCGCAGTTTACCCGCGAAATAGCCGTCGCCGCTGTGCCAGTTACGGGGGTGCAGTCGGGAGTGTTGCTGGCATACGTCCGGAAGGTCAAACAGACGCATGAGTTTCTGGAAATGAAGCTCGATCCGGGTCTGAAGCGCCGGTTCCCACACTTGCATAAAGCTCCGTTGACGTACCAGAATCAGCAATACTTCAAATATACCAGCGACGATTTCCCGAAAAATGTTTCTCCCTGTTACACCTTTCTGGATCATCACCTTATTGTCACTTCTTCAGAAGTGGGGATGAAAGTGATCCTGGATGTGAAAGCCAAAAAACTTCAACCTCTGCGGAGCAGTGAGGTTTTTGAGGATGCAAAAGATGAAGTACATTTCAAACGAGGCATTCTCTTTTTTTTGAACGCGAAAAACACAATTCAAATGATGCGAAGTGGCCTCAAGGGACAGGCGGAGTTGTACTGGCCGGCGTTCATAAAAATCTCCGGAATCGAAGCGATCGGTGGCGTTGCGTATAGCATCGGATTTGAAGGGGAAGGTTTTCGTGAGGAAGGATACGTCACTGTGGATAAAAAGCGACAGGGCATTGCAAAGGTTTTTATGCAACAGAAACCGCAAAAACTTTCCGGCGTAGCCTTTCTTCCAGCGACCAGCCATGCCGCTGGCGCGGGCACTCTTCCGGATGGTATGCATATGTGGAAGGAGGTTCAAACGCAGGTGGAAAGCGTGCTTTCAGGCAAGCAGTTTTCCGAATGGCGATCTCTTTTCGATTTTCTTACCGGTTACTTCGACTTCAATTTTCAGCGCGATCTGGTGGAACCGATCGGAAACCAATTCAGTTTTGCTTATGACTCGGCCGGTGAAACCGGAAACTCGTCTGAGACACGCTACTTTTTTGCGCTGGAAGTGAAGAAGCCGGATCATTTTCGGAGTTTGCTGGAACGTTTGGTAGTGCTGGGAGAAGAGCGTGGCATCCGACGCAAAGCGGAGCTGTACCAGGGGAAAACGTTGCAGGTGCTGGAAGTGCAAGCCGGTGGAACGAGCGCAGTTCCTGCTTTTTGGCTGGAAGGCACCTGGTTTTATTTTGGTTCGCATCAGGACTTTGTAAAACAATCGATTGATTCGATGAAAAATAAAAAGAATCTTCCAACAAACGCGGACTTTCAAAGAGTTACGAAAGGATTTCCAGCTGAAATGAACGGCATTTCTTATACAAACACGCAGGCAACCTTGCATCGGTATGCGTCGGTATTGCAGGCACAATCGAACGAAACGGAGCGCCGGTGGATTCGTGAATATGGCTTGCTGGAAGAGATGAACGATTTGTCAAAAAGTTTGTTTGGATCTGCTTCGTATGTGATCGTAGAAGAGGAAGGCGTTCGCTATCAAGCGCACTCTTCTGTTCCCACCAGTTTCCTGATTCTGCCCGCGATTCTTTCCGCTACATTAAAGTAGTGGCAGAGCATTTGCCGTGAAGTCTGCACGTCCATATAAGTAAAAGACCTTTTCTGTAAAGATAATCGTTTATCGGCTCAAAAGGGCAAATGCTCTGCAACTACCAGGCTTACTGGCGTCCTTGGCGCCTTGGCGGTTTAAAAAAAAACCGCACAAATCTTTGACGACAGGTATATTATTTATGATTGAGTGTGGAGGCTCTTAACCTATGAAAGAGAGCATAATTGACGGCCAGAATATTCTGGCATCCCTGAACGAAATGGTCGATCCGGAGCGTTTCCGGAAACTGCACTGGGAGGGGACGATTGATGAATATCTCTCCATGGTTTCCCGCAATCCCAGGTTCGCCCGTACTGCTTTTCAACGCATTTATGACATGATCATGTCCCATGGTTATGAGGAATTTTATGATGGCAAAGAAAAAGTAATTCGATACAACTTTTTCACGAATCCATATTTCTCGCGTGGCGATGCGATTTACGGACTGGAACGATCCCTGATGCACCTTGTTCAGTTTTTCCGTTCCGCTGCGCAGCGTTATGGTCCTGAGCGACGCGTTTTGCTTCTCCATGGTCCTGTGGGAAGTTCCAAGAGCACGATCGTCCGGTTGATTAAACGCGGACTCGAAGAGTATTCGCGGACAGACGATGGGGCGCTTTACTCTTTCGGATGGGTTGTTTCGGAGGATCCGGAACGGCGCGGGCGGCAGGAAGTCCGCTGGTGCCCCATGAACGAAGAACCGTTGCATTTGATCCCGATGGAGCTTCGCGAAAAATTTCTGCAAACCATCAACACCGATAAACCATCGGAAAAGCACATTTATATCGAAGGAGATCTCTGCCCTTCCTGCCGTTATACGTATCGCGAAATGATGAAAAAGTACGATGGGGACTGGCAGAAAGTGATTCATCACGTTCCGATCAGACGGATCATTCTGTCCGAAAAAGACCGTCTGGGGATCGGGACGTTTCAGCCGAAGGATGAAAAGAATCAGGATTCCACCGAGCTAACGGGCGATATCAATTACCGTAAAATCGCCGAATACGGTTCTGACTCCGATCCGCGGGCCTTTAATTTTGACGGTGAGTTCAACATTGCCAACCGCGGTCTGATTGAGTTCATCGAAGTGCTGAAGCTTGATGTCGCTTTTCTTTATGACCTCCTGGGCGCGTCGCAGGAACACAGCATCAAGCCGAAGAAATTCGCCCAGACCGATATTGATGAAGTGATCATTGCGCATACAAATGAGCCGGAATACCGGAAGCTGCAAAACAACGAATACATGGAAGCTTTGCGTGATCGTACTTTGAAGATCGATATTCCGTACATCACGCGTCTGGATGATGAAATCAAGATTTACAAGAAGGACTACAATCCTGAAAAGATCCGCGGGAAACATATTGCGCCGCACACACTGGAAATGGCTTCCATGTGGGCGGTCCTCACGCGAATGGAAGATCCAAAACACGCGCAGCTAACGCTGATGCAGAAACTGAAATTGTATAACGGGAAAACTCTGCCCGGCTTTACCGCAGACAACATCAAAGAGCTGAAGAAAGAAGCCAAAAGGGAAGGCATGTTCGGAATTTCCCCCCGTTACATACAGGATAAGATTTCGAACGCTCTTGTCAGTGACATGAATGAAGCGTGCGTCAATCCTTTCATGGTGATGAACGAGATTGAATCAGGATTGAAGCACCACAGCCTGATCACAAGCGAAGAACAGCGAAAGCGTTTCAAGGAATTGCTGGCGATGGTGAAAGAGGAGTACGAAGAAATCACCAAGAACGAAGTGCAGCGCGCAATTTCCGTTGATGAAGAAGCAATCAAACGGCTTTGCTCAAATTACATCGACAACGTCAAAGCCTACACGCAGGGTGAAAAAGTCAAAAACAAGTACACCGGTATGGATGAGGAACCGGATGAACGTTTGATGCGGTCGATTGAAGAGAAGATCGATATTCCGGAAAACCGCAAGGAGGATTTCCGGCGCGAAGTGATGAATTACATCGGAGCTTTAGCGGTAGGCGGTAAGACTTTTGATTACAAATCCAACGAACGATTGCACCGCGCTCTGGAAATGAAGCTATTTGAAGACCAGAAAGATTCAATCAAGCTTTCCAGTCTCGTTTCCAGCGTTATCGACAAGGAGACGCAGGAGAAGATTGATATTGTAAAGAGCCGGATGATCAATAGCTACGGCTACTGCGATGTATGCGCGACGGACGTTCTGAATTTTGTAGCCAGTATCTTCGCACGTGGGGACGTGAAGAAGGAGGCGCGAAGATAATTTGGTCGCAAAAATTGAGCAGGACCATAGCCGCTTCAAGCAAATTGTCCGCGGCAAAATCAAAAAAGAGCTCAAAAAATACATCACGCAAGGGGAGTTGATCGGGAGGAAAGGGAAGAACATCGTCAGCATTCCGGTTCCGCGCATCGATCTTCCCCGATTTCGTTTTGATCCTCACCAGACCGGAGGCGTAGGACAGGGAGACGGAGATGTCGGCACTGCGCTGGGTCCGGGAAATCCACAGCATGGTTCGGGAAAAGCGGGAGATTCTCCAGGTTCGCATTTATTAGAAGTGGAGATCACACTCGAAGAGCTTGCGCAGATCCTGGGTGAAGAGCTGGAGCTTCCGAATGTCGAACCACGCGGCAAGAAAAATATTGTAACGGAAAAGGATCGATACACCGGCATCAGCCGCAGCGGTCCGGAATCTTTGCGTCACTTCAAGCGCACTTACAAAGAAGCTCTCAGACGCCAGATCATTTCAGGCACCTACAATTACGACGATCCCATCATCGTACCGATACGCGAAGACAAGCGTTTTCGTTCATGGAAATTGAGCGACCTGCCGGAAAGCAACGCAGTCATCATCTACATGATGGACGTTTCAGGATCGATGGGGCCGGAACAAAAGGACATCGTCCGCCTGGAATCCTTCTGGATCGATACCTGGCTTCGCTCTCAATACAATCACATTGAATTGCGCTACATCGTTCACGATGCCGTTGCAAAAGAAGTCGACCATGATACGTTCTTTTACATTCGGGAAGGTGGCGGCACGAAAATCTCGTCCGCCTATAAGCTGGCAAGCCGGATGATTGCGGAACAGTTTTTACCGCAGGATTGGAATATTTATCTCTTTCATTTTTCGGACGGTGATAACTGGGATGGCGGTGATACGGCAGAATGCGTATCGATTCTGGAAAAAGATTTATTGCAGAAGATCAATCTGTTCTGCTACGGACAGGTTAAATCCGCGTACGGCAGCGGAGACTTCCTTTACGGATTGGAAGAAGCTTTTCCGGAGGATCCACGGTTGATCACTTCAAAGATCAATAGCAAGGATGAAATCTATGATTCGATCAAGGCATTCCTCGGTAAAGGGCGATGAATAGCAAAGTAGCACAGGCGTCTCGCCTGTGGAGCTGCGCAGACGAGACGTCCGCGCTACTGCAAATATGAATCTTAGTCCTGAGCTCGGAAAACTGCGCGATGAGATCAAGGCATACGCTCTTGAATACGGGCTCGATCCGTTTGAGACCATCTTTGAAATTCTGGACTTCGATCAAATCAATGAAGTCGCGAGCTACGGCGGTTTTCCCACGCGCTATCCACACTGGAACTTTGGCATGGAGTACGAACACCTCAAAAAATCTTATGCCTATGGCCTGCACAAGATCTATGAGATGGTGATCAACAACGATCCTTCCTATGCCTACTTGATGGAAAACAACGCGCTGGTCGATCAAAAGATTGTGATCGCTCACGTTTACGGCCACACCGATTTTTTCAAAAATAACCAGTGGTTTTCAGCGACCAACCGAAAAATGATGGATGGAATGGCAAACCATGGAACCATCATCCGCCGCTATGCCGAAAAGTACGGTTACGACAAGGTAGAAGGATTTCTGGATACTTGTCTTTCGATTGACGACATGATTGATTACCATTCCCTTTTCATCAAACGCCATCAGGTTGCAAAGCGTGAACCGGTGGAAGAAGAAGAGGATGATGACAGGGAAATCTCCATAAAATTGCGCTCTAAAGATTACATGGATGGTTTCGTGAACCCTCCGGATTTTGTTGAAGATCAGAAGCGGAAGATTGCCGAACGAAAGACCCAGGCAATGAAATTTCCGGAACAACCGGAAAAAGATTTGTTGATGTTTCTGATCGACCACGCTCCTATGGAGAACTGGCAAAAAGTAGTTCTTTCCATCATCCGCGATGAAAGCTACTACTTTGCTCCGCAACGAGTGACGAAAATCATGAACGAAGGATGGGCCTCCTACTGGCACTCCACGATCATGACCGAGAAATGTCTGAAGGATTCGGAACTCGTCGACTACGCCGATCATCATTCAGGAACGCTTGGAACAAGTCCCGGCACGCTGAATCCTTACAAGCTGGGGATAGAGCTTTGGAAAGACATTGAAGACCGCTGGAACAAAGGAAAGTTCGGCAAGGAATATGAAGAATGCGACGACATGGATGTACGGAAGAATTGGGATAAACATCTTGGGCTGGGACGCCAGAAAATATTTGAGGTACGGCGCGTGGCAAATGATATTACGATGATCGACAACTATCTGACAAAAGAATTCTGTGAAAATCATAAGCTTTTTGCTTATAAATACAATGATGTGACCGGTATGTATGAAATTTCCGATCGTGATTTCCGGGCGATCAAGGAAAAGCTTTTGTTCCAGCTGACCAATTCGGGTCAGCCGATCATCCATGTGATCGATGGAAATTTTAAGAATCGGGGCGAATTGTACCTGTACCACAAACATGAGGGGATTGATCTGGATGTCGAGTATGCAAAAGACACGCTCCAGAATATTTACGACATTTGGAAGAGAACCTGCCATCTGGAAACAAAAATGAGCGATCGCGGAAAGCTATTTTCGTTCGATGGCAAGGATCATATCGAACTGAACATAACAAGCAGCTTATAAGCACTGGAGGAAAAAATGAGTAACGCCAGCGAGATTTTGAACGCAATCGAATCGGCGTTTCAACAAAAAGATTTTGATTCGAGGGACTCGATCGTGCGCCTACATCATTCGGGCAGCTACGTGTTTGAGTGGGCGGATGCAGAAGTAACAGTAAAAGGAGATTTAGCGCAGGCGGATTCGATCGGATTTCTACTGAATTCGATTGAAATCAGTAAAAGTATTCGGGAAAAGGTGGACATTGCGGACTATTTGAAAACAGTAGCAGAGACCATCGAGAAACGAGTGAACTATTTGATGGAACCGCTGAAGATTATTGAACTGGACAGCACAACCAACGCGGTTCAAATGCGGAGTGAAAAGCCGGAGATTCAGGATGGCAATCTTTCCTATTTCGAAGTGATTCTGAAGGCGGGAAAATGGTTCGGTTACAGGAACTATGTTTCGCTGCACCGGTACACGAACAGGAGAGAGGACGAAGAGAACCGCCGGCGCGTTTCTTTCCCGGTTACCAAGAAGCAGTTCCAGAAACTGGTCGATGACCTGATCGAAATCATGTAATCAAAGTAGCGCGGCCGTCCCGGCTGCGCAAATAGTACAGGGCGCCGACTACGCCGATGACGAAAGCTGTATAGAACGGAATTGTCGGGTCGAGGGTCCAGAGCCATCCGCCCAGCAGAGAAGCAGGGAAAACGATCAGTCCGCGAATCAAATAGTACAGGCCCACCGTTCTTCCACGCAGGTTTGCAGCAGCAAGATCGACGATCACGGCTTTCCGGGCCGGCTCTCCCACTTCTCGAAGTCCACCGATCACGAATGCCAGGATCAACCAGGAAAAAGAGTGCGACAGCACTACGGACAGAGGAAACAACGCAAAGAAAACAAAAGTCAGAAACACTAACGGCTTTCTTTCGAATCGGTCCGCGACGCGGCTGAGGGGAAGATAAAACAGGATGGATGCAATCATTTGAATGCTGGTCAACCATCCAAACTGGAACGCATTGAGCTTCAGAATATTCATGACGTAAAGCACAACAAAAACTTTTGGGATTCCTTCCGCCCATCGTGCAAGCACATCCGAAATCAGGAGCTGTTTGAGTCTCGGATGAAGCTGCCGCCATAGATCCAGAATCCGGATCCCTTCTGTCCGTTCCGGCAATGTTTCACTGTAAAACCTTCTAATAATGTAGAGCGCCAGGATGGCCAGTGCGATGGCAACCATCAGTCCGCCTTTCATGCCATCGGAAAGACCGCTACGAGCGATCCACAATCCACCGATTGCCGGGGCGACAATGATGGGGATGCGCTTAATGATGGATTGCACGCCGAAGCCGGTTGCGCGGCTTGTTGCCGGAAGATGGTCGCCGATAATCGCAAAAAGCGCGGGCAAAGTGAGGCTGCTCCACGCCATTACAAGGAACGTGCCGATCAGGATCCACAGCCAGGAACCGGCCAGCAGATAAACCAGGTAGCCAATCATGGAAAGGAAGGTGAACAACAGCAGAGAATTTTTTCGTCCGATCCTATCCGCCAGCCATCCGCCGGGATACTGATAAACGGCGTCCAGCAAATCTTTCAACGTTCCATAGATTGCGATGATCCATGCCGTAGCTCCCAGCAACTCCAAGTATTTCGGAACGAATCGTGTCCAGAGTTCTTCGGCCATCCCCAAAACCAGAACGCAGGCAAGCATCACCAGTATGTTCCTTTTCGATTCCATCCAGGTTCGCAATGGCATAAGAAGCTAAATATACTGTGGAAATGAAAATCGTATTTTTGTTCGTATTTTTGTTACTGTGTATATCTATGTCTACTGCAACTGCGCCCCAGGCTGATTTGATCATCACGAATGCAAAGATTTACACCGTAGATCAAAAGCAGCCGCATGCAGAAGCGGTCGCCATCTGGCGCGATCGAATCATCGCTGTTGGAAAACGTGACGCCATAGAAGCGTGGCGAGGTTCAGAAACGCGAGTGATTGATGCTAAAGAGAAACTGGTATTGCCCGGATTTAACGACTCGCATGTTCATTTTGTATCCGGTGGAATGCAACTGGCCAATGTGAATTTGAAGGATGCGCCTACGCGTGAAGAGTTTGTGAGACGAATAGCGGCGCGAGCAACAAGTGTCCCCGAAGGAGAATGGATCCTGGGCGGGAACTGGGATGATCAACAATGGAATCCTCCGGAGTTACCAACCAGGGAGTGGATTGATTCGGCTACCTTAAAACATCCAGTTTTTGTAGACCGTTACGATGGGCACATGGCATTGGCAAACTCGCTTGCATTGAAAATGGCCAATGTGACGGCAAAAACACCGGATCCTGCCGGTGGGACCATCGTCAGAGATCAAAAAGGAAATCCGACCGGCGTTTTAAAAGATGCTGCGATGTCTCATGTGTACAAAATCATTCCGTCGCTAACACATCGACAGCGAACGGAAGTCATTCGAAGAGCGCTACAACATGCTGCATCGCTCGGAGTTACAAGCCTGCAGGAGATGAATTCAGAATTTGCCGATATGGGTGTGTACGCTGAGCTCGCAGAAAAGGGGGAACTTACTGCGCGAATGTACGCCGTGCCGAACGAAACGCAGTGGGAGGCTCTAGCCAGACTGGGTCTGCGAAAAAAATTCGGGTCTAGTTATTTTCGCACCGGGGCGCTGAAAGGTTTTACCGATGGGTCATTGGGTTCCACGACCGCATATTTTTTTGAGCCATATCTGGATGCGCCTGGCGATCGCGGATTGTTGTCGGATGAAATGATTCCTATGGAGAAAATACGGGAACGTCTCATCCAGGCGGATCACTCCGGATTGCAGCTTTGCATGCATGCGGTCGGTGATCAGGCAATCTCCATAATGCTGGATCTGTTTCAGGAAGTCGTTGCAAAGAATGGAATACAGGACCGGCGATTGCGAATAGAACATGCACAACACGTTGCGGCAAAAGATTTCAAACGATTTGCGGACCTGCAGGTGATAGCCTCCGTTCAGCCCTATCATGCAATCGATGATGGACGCTGGGCGGAGAAACGAATCGGTGATCGAATTCGCACCACATATGCTTTCCGAACTTTTTTGAAGAACGGTGTGAAACTCTCTTTAGGTACCGATTGGAGTGTCGCGCCGTTAAATCCAATGGAAACAATTTATGCGGCTGTAACCCGCGCTACGCTCGATGGAAAGAATCCGCAAGGCTGGGTGCCTGAAGAAAAAATTACAGTGGAAGAAGCAGTGTTTGCATACACAATGGGATCAGCGTTTGCAGAGTTTCAAGACACGGAAAAGGGCTCGATCACTCCTGGCAAACTTGCTGACATTGTGATTTTGAGTGATGACATCTTTCAGATCAATCCGGTAAGGATCAAGGACGTGAAAGCGGAAACGACCATCGTCGGCGGGCAAGTTGTGTGGCCAAAGAACTGAAGGAGCTATTCCGGGCGGACGAACGTACCGCGGCGTAAATCTTCCAGGGCCTGATCAATCTCCGCTTTTGTATTCATAACAAACGGTCCATAGCGGGCGACCGGCTCATTTAGCGGTTTTCCAGCAACAAGCAAGAAACGGACAGGATCATTTTCCGTGAATACATTTACGGAATCACCATCGCCGAAAATTACCAGTGCAGGTTGATCAATCTTTACCGCCTCTGCGCCGAATTTTCCACTACCTTCAAATACATATGCGAAAGAATTGTGTCCCTTTGGAATCGGCTGTTGAAAAGTAGATTTAGGCGGAACAGTAACATCGATATAAAGTGGCTCGGCGGCGATTTCAGTCACGGGTCCGGATACGTCGCCAATTTGTCCAGCAACAACGCGAATCAGCGCGCCATCATTGCTTGTAAATTGAGGGATCGTATTGGACCGCACATCCTGATAACGCGGTTTGGTCATCTTATGCTTTGCCGGCAAATTTACCCACAATTGAAAACCATCCATTCCTCCCGGACGAACTTGAGGCATCTCTTCATGCAAAATTCCGCGACCGGAAGTCATCCACTGCACATCTCCCACTGTAATGGTTCCTTGGTTCCCCATGCTGTCTCTGTGCAGCACTTCCCCTTTCAGGACGTAGGTTACGGTTTCGATTCCACGATGCGGATGCATCGGGAAACCGGCCACATAATCTTCCGCATGCGGAGAACCAAAATGATCCAGCAAAAGAAATGGATCGAGATAATTCAAACGTCCTGCAGGGAAGCTCCGTTTTAGCTTGACGCCGGCTCCTTCCATAACCTGCGTGGGTCGAATGACGTCTGCTACTTTTCTTGCTTGCATAACACCTCCTTTTTTTACCGCAGAGATCGCGGAGACCGCGGAGCAAAAACTTGAGATTCTTTTCTCAGCGGTCTCAGCGTTCTCTGCGGTGAATTGTTACTATCGTGTTGTAATCCGGTTCGTGTGAAGCGGGGTCGGTCCGCCTGGAAATCAGCACGTTTGCTTCCGGCCAGAAAACCTGCACCGTTTTTGGATGCAATGGTCCGATCCTGCAAATACCCTGATACTCGCCCACAACGGATTTCAAGAGGATACGATCTCCTTCCTTGAATTCCACCCGTTCAGCATCTTCCGGATTCAAATAAATTTCATTGCGCCCTTTGCTGCCGATCAAAGGATCCTCCTTACCGTAAATGATGCTGTTGAATTGTTTGCCTCGTCTTGTCGTCAAATAAAACTCTCCGGGTTTCAGGATGTCATTCTGTGGAACCAGAACAGAAAAACGCGCTTTCTGATCCGGCAGATTTTGACAGATCCCATCATTTAGAATCCGTGCCCCTCCGTATTGAAATGAATCCTTCTCCTTTTTCAGATCGGAAATCCCTTTATATAGGGGAATCACTGAATCCATTTCTTCTCTGATAGCTTCTGCACTTTCAAATGACAAAAATCTCCGTTTGTCAGGAGGCAAGATCCGTTGCCCTAGATTCACCATGATTTCCCATTCCGAGCATGCTTCGCCGATTCGAGGTCCCGGGATTTCAGGGGAATATCGAATTCTGCGTTCCGTGCTTGTAATGGTGCCTCCCCCTTTCTGTTCATAACGTGTCTTCGCGGGAAACAACATTACTGTTTCGCCTGGTTCAGCGAACATAGATGAATTGAGAACGATATCCTGATGAATCCGCAGCGGCACGCGTTCCAGGGCTTCGCGCGCATGAATCGGCTCCGGCATGGTTTCGAGAAAATTTCCACCAACTATGTAGAAAATATCCAGCTTTCCTGCATGCGCTGCATCCATCATTTCCGGCGCCGATAATCCCGTTTCAAAAGGAACGGAAAACCCCCAGACGTCTGACAGTTTGCCGGCATTTTCTACATTTACTGAAAGGCCGGCAAAGTAATCTGTTGGAACGGATCCGACCTCAGCAGCTCCCTGCACGCCGCTATGACCACGAATTGGAACGAGACCCATATTTGGCTGTCCAATCATGCCGCGTGCCAGCGCGACATTCACAAGTGATTTGACGTTCTCAACTCCAAAGCGGTGCTGCGTTAATCCCATACTCCAGATAAAAACGGCTGTTTTTACTCCAGCGTACAGTTTTGCAAATCGCATCATCTCACTACGACTCGTGCCGGAATGTCTTTCGAGGGTTTCCCAATCTTGCCGCGCCAGCGACTGTTTTAGTTCCTCAAATCCGTTCGTGTGATTTCGAATGAATTCCTGATCCAACCAGTCGTTTTCAATCAAAATTTTTGTGATGCCGTTAAAAAAGGCAACGTCTCCTCCAACAGTGATCGGGAAAAATTCATCCATCAAACGCGTTCCGAAAAGCGCGCTTTTTGTAATAGAAGGAACCCAGTACTGTTCGAGTCCCGGTTCGCGGTATGGATTTACCACAATAATTCGGGCGCCTTTTTCTTTTGCATAGTACAGATATTTTGTAGAAACAGGTTGATTGTTCGCGATGTTCGCTCCTGCCAGCACAATCAATTCTGTCCAGATCCAATCCCGGTACGAACAGGTTGATGCGGCTGCTCCTACTGTCTGCTTGAGCGCAGTGGTGCTTGCTGCATGACACAAACGAGCGGCGTTGTCCACGTTATTGGTTCCGAGAAGACGGGCGAATTTGCCGGCAACGTAGTAAACCTCATTGGTGAGTCCACGGGAAGTCGTGTACATGGCGAATCGCTGTGGTTCCGTTCCTTGGAAATGCTTTGCGGCGATCGCCATGGCCTCCTCCCACGAGATTCGCCGAAAACCTTTGTCACCACGTTTTCTGATCATCGGGTAAGGGAGCCGTCCCAGATTTCGGAGCTCCTCCCCGCTCATTGACTGAAGAGCCGGAACGTCTGATAGCCTGCCTACATCCAGCGCCTTCATAGTATTCATGCGGAGCATGCGCAGACGGGTCATGCATAGATGAATTCCTTCAATCGTATGATCCCGTAATCCGTAAGGGCCCAGCGAACAGCCGTCGCAGACACCATGAAACAGAATGCGCGACGCATAAGCAAGGTTGTCGCGGTTCTCCCAGACAACCTGAGCCATCTCACGGAAGTGATGCGGTTTGGTTTTGCCAAGACCGAATGGAACCCAGCTTACAATTCTGGTTCCATGGCCCTGATGTTTCTTCATATTTAGTGCGTCCTAAATATACTTAGAGTATTGCATATCGCAGATTGCATAATGCAAAGTGCATGAGGATTGCCCTATGCAATATGCAATCTTCAATATGCAATATTTAGCCGACTATCCGCGCTTTCTAGAGGATTGGTGGATAAATGTAACTTTAGATTTGCTCGGATGCAACTCACTGCAGGAGAAGGAGCATCAGCTCGTTCAAAGAATACAAGGCTTAAGCGATCGCTTTACGAAAGAAAGATCTGAGCTTGTTGAAGACTATTTCACAGATCCTGCAAACCTTTGTGCCTATGGTCTTTTCTTTTTTCCACAGAGTTACGCGCGCACTCAATTTGTGATGCAGGAAATTCTCTCCAGAGGATGGAAACCTTCCGGACCCGTTTCGATACTGGATCTTGGTTCGGGAGCAGGCCCTGCATCTTTCAGTGCAGCTTCATTCTTCAACGCTCCGCGAGTAACCGCAATCGACCGGTCAACCGTTGCTCTTTCGCACATGAAAAAAATTGCCAGCCTGTGGCCTCAACTGGAGTTCGAGTGTCACGTAGGCGATTTATGGCGTTGGATCAAGAAACCAGATAGAAAATGGGATCTCATCCTTGCTTCGTTCTCGTTCAACGAATCCGGATTCTCTATTAGACAGACAACGACCTTACTCGCAAATGCCCTAACGGAGCGAGGAATGATCATCGTTATGGAACCTGCTCTTCGATCCACTTCCGAGACGCTGGAAGCATGGAGAGATCACATCAGTCAACAAGGGGATCTGCAGATATGGGGGCCATGCCTTCATCATCGTTTATGCCCACTGTTGAAAGAAGGCAAATTCTGGTGCCATGAGGTCAGATCCTGGAGATTTCCGGCGAGCATTGCTTTCCTGAATCGCCACCTCTATCGTCAGGTGCATGTTTTAAAATTCAGTTTCCTCGCGTTAGGCAAGCAGGCGCCCCCGGCCGTTTCCTCTTTTTCATTCCGGCTGATCTCACCGGTTTTTAGACAGAGAAAGAAGCTGGTGTTTACAGGCTGTACCAGTGACGGTGAAAAGAAGGAATTTCGAATGAATCGCCCTCTAACTAAGGAAGGGCGAAACCAGATCCAAAATTGGGAACGGGGTGATGTCGTATCCTTTCCCTTGAATCAGGAGAGGCTTTCGTAGTACAACATATTTCAGCCATGAGCGAGGTATTTAACATGAAGTTACTCAGACTAGCAGCCGCGGCCATCTGTATTGTTATCAGCTTTTCAGGGTGGTTGCAGGCAGCGACAAAACCAGTCCCTCAGAAAGACAGTTTGATCGAGGCGATAAAACAGAATCAGCAGGAAAAGATTAATCATCATTTGACCAACGGAACGAACGTGAATGAGCGTGATAAAGACCGCAATACACCTCTGATGTGGGCTGCTGAAAGCGGACGTTTGGAGACGTTACAGCAGCTGCTCAACCGTGGGGCATACATTTCCGCTCAGAACATAGAAGGAAAAACTGCGCTCATGTGGGCTGCGGAGAGCAATCAACTCGCTACGCTGAAAGCCTTGATCGATGCTGGCGCCGGGCCGGATGCAAAAAACAACAGTGATGAAACAGCGCTGATGATGGCCTCTCATAAAGGACACATTACAGCTGTTCATGCGCTGATTGAAGCGAAATCCGATGTGAATGCTTACGACAAACTTGGATGGACTCCGTTAATCTGGGCAACTTCGAACGGCAATCTGACTGTAATCAAAGCTCTCGTGGATGCCGGAGCAGATGTGAATATGAAAGTTCACTATTCCGGGAATACTCCTTTGATTGAATCGCTTCACAAAGGATACATCGAGGTCGCGCATTTCTTGATTACCAAAAGCGCCGACGTGAATGCAACCACGACAGCCGGCTGGACTCCTCTTAAAATTGCGACGTTTGAAAACAATATCGATATGGTAAGAGCGCTGGTCGCGGGCGGGGCAAACGTAAATGGAAAAGATAAACAGGGGAGAATTCCATTGATGTGGGCTTCGATTAAAGGGTTCCCGGATATTGCGCGCGTTCTCATTCAAGCCGGCGCCGATGTGAGCGCCAAGGACAACTTTGGATTTACAGCCTGGCAATTTGCAATGGAAGGCAAACAAATGGGAATTCTACAGATTCTCCGTGAGGCGGGGGTTAAGGACTATAAAAATATCGTGATTGCCAGGGGCACCAGGAAAAACTCTTCACCAGGTTCCTCCTGGGGCTGGTCCGGGTTCACTTCGGTTCGGTAATCTTTGTAGGGGGAGGCCTTGTGCCTGCCCGTCGTGGGCGACCACAAGGGTCGCCCCTACCGCAGATTCTTCTCGATTTCCGCGGGGATCGTGAATTCTATCTGCGAACCGATATCGATTTTGTGCTTCTTTGCAAAACCAGCGTTTACTTCCAGCACATACTTCGACTTTTGTAACGGAACCATGGAATCGCAGGGGTTCGTTTTGCACGGTTGAGCAGTGACCAGATAGACCACTTCTTTCCGTTCATTCAACCACAGGATGTCCAGAGGGATCAGCGTGTTTTTCATCCAAAAGCTGTGCACATCCAGTTCGGGGAAAACAAAAAGCATTCCCGCATCAGAGGGCATATTTTCGCGGAACATCAGCCCGCGTGACCGATTGGCATCCGTATAAGCAAGCTCCGCTTCGATTTTCACTGTGGCATTCACTAATACTGTGATTGCAGGAAGCTTTTGTGCCGCGAGAGTGGAGCGAATACCAAAAGCCAGAACAATGAAAATAGGAAGCAGAAATACGAGTGTTCTCATACTGATTCCTTTCGATGAAATACCCACCATTCTAGAATAATAACCCCGAGCAATGCCATCAAGAACCAATTTGAAAAATCGTGACGCAGGACTGTCGCTTTCGTTTCAGGTTTTGAGCGCGTTTGAATTCTTGCAGGAGTTAATTCAGACTCCCGCGTGTCTGCGAAATTAACATAGCCTTTTCCGGAATCGATTTCTCCTTCCTGCGTGTATTCATGCCCGGTAAGGGTGGGCTTATCAGGGTGAAGTCCCGCGTGAATCCATTCCATCGCATTCTCCACAAATATGGGGAAACCGGCAAGCAAAGCGAGATTGGTGTCTTCCATTTGAAAGCCGAGGACGACTTTACGCACACCACCGGTCTCCTGCAAATATCCGACTACTCCTTTTGAGGTTTCGAGTAAAACCTGCGAGCCGGCGGGAGGTTCCAGGATTTGATAATTCGAGATTCGCCAGATTCCGGCATCCACGAAGCGCAAGGGCGAGGCGGCCTGATTCCATTGAACAATGGGATGAATATCCGGGACCTCACCCCGAAGGAAGTACAGACCGGCAGCATCCTGAAGCCGGTTGGAAATTTTTATGGGAGCCAATGGCAATATTTCGAGAGCAGGCAGAACTTGAAGCGCTCGTTTTAGAAAGGAGTTGTCAACTTCCAACTGCGTCTGAATTTTGGCGCGGGGATGAGCCATCAGAACAAAGTCATTGTCCAGCGAAAAAAGATCTTCGGGTTTTAAACGGATTCTGAATTGCGCGGCGGTCACGACCGGAACGCGAAAAGCTTTTTCTGCTTCTTCCATAGGACCAAGATGGAACTCGAAGGCGTTCAGCAGCTCATTATTTTGTTCGATTTCTACATCCGCTTTCTTGTTGTTGCCGGAGAAGTTTTTCAACTGAAAGAAGAGCAATTGTTCTTGCATTGTGTCCGCCAGCGGTTCCATCACTGCGCGGGTGAATCCTAGATTTTCAATTGCATGCCCAACCTGCAAGACATCAAAGTTCAACGCCTGCATGGCTTCCAGAGGAAAATTTGCAAAGTCGGACGCAATCATCACGATAGGCTTTGGGGATCTCTTTAGAAGCGGTTTCAGGATGAGAAGAATCTGTTCCCATTGCCCCGCAACATCTTCTGTTTCCAATTGACTGAGCTTCTTGCGAATGATTTCATGATTCAAAGTAAAGTTTTGCAGGATGGACGCTTCGGAACCAACCGCGATGAGCATCACTTCATCCGCCGCTTCAATCGATTCCATCGCAGTTCTCAGCTTCTTTCTTGCAGCCTCAAAACGATTCGGAGCTTCATCTTCCGTCTGCATGCTAGCCGAAGCGTCAATCACCAGGATCCATTGGCGGGATTGTTTTGAGGGTCTGGGAAAATAGGGCTGCGCGAGCAATGCAGTGAGTAGAACCACTGCAAGAAGCTGCAGCAGTAACAAAAGATTGCTTCGCAGTTTTTGAAACGGCGTGTAGGCCTGTGTGTCTTCAAGCGCCTGCTTCCAAAGCATTGTGCTGGGTACGATTTTGTCCAATCGACGCCGTTTCAAGAGATACAGTAGAATAATCGGAATAGTCAGAGTAAGGAACCAGAGCGCCGCCGGATTGGAAAACTGCACCATAAAATCTTTTAACGCAGAGACGCAGAGTTTTAGAAATTTATTCTTTTTTTTCTCTGCGTCTTTGCGTCTCTGCGTTAAATTCTTCTTCTTTTAGCACAGCCATTTTTTCGAGCAATCGTTCTCTTTTGCGAAGTTGATCCACATCATATGCGAGAGCTTCCACCTGGCTTTTTAGCATCTGGTGCTGCAAGTTCAACTTTGTCAGTTCCGAAACAAGATAATTCATTAAGGTATGAAGCACACGGATGTAGTGGAAAGGTTTTTCGAGCGTACCGGCTATTGCCGAATTGAAATTCGTTTGCTCGCGATTGAACATCGCTTGCTTGAAGATGAGAGCGTCAATGTTTCCGTACAAGCGGAAAAACGGTTTGAACCATTGCCGAAGTTTCATCAGGAAACCGGAGCTGGCGGAGTACACAAAAGTTTTTAGATCGATGTTGTAGTCAGTCTTGTAGAACTCGAGATCTGGCTTTTCAAATTCCAGTTCTTTCAGAAAGTAGGTCCTGATGCGGTCAGGGTTCGTGATCACTTTCAGCTCGAGTTGTTGCAGCTCCTGCAGCTCCTCATCAGTGAAAAGTTTTTTCCGCTTCTCTTCGATCTCTTTACGGATTTCTTCTTCTAAACGTTTTAAATCGATATCTGCGCCGGATGAAAACATGTTCAACCTCGACCCTAATTTTATCCTGTTATCGTCCCGGTGAAAACTAACCACCCCTTTCCTTCGTCTACTTTGATAGGATTAATACTTGGCGTCTTGGCGTCTTGGCGGTTTAATCTTAAATAGGCAGGAGAGAAAGCGATGTTTTTCTTCACAATTTGGGGAGGAGCCGAAGTTCGTCCGAAAGACCCGGATAACATTGTTGTTACGGTCTGGGGTGGAACGGACATTCTCTTGCCCACGCTTGCCGAGAAAATTGTTCGCCTGAAAAAGGCAAGGACCGATTACGGCGAAATCACAGATTCAGTGATTCGTCGCACGAACGTGATCACTCTCATGGGAGGAACCATATACAAAGCGCCTACGCTCGCGAAGGAAATCGAGCAGATGAAACAGTTGAAGGATTCCGGATCTATTTCAGAAGGGGAGATGTTTCAGCTGTGGCAGGAAGCGATTCGACGTGAAGACATGGACGTATTTGAATCGCTAACAATTATGGGAGGGTGTGGCGATGAGGGACCTGATAAGAAGGAAGAGTTGAAAGATCTCGCGCGCATCGCAGCACGGGGCGTCATCAGCGCGGGGGAATATCAGGAATTCCGTGATCTGCTTGAGAAGAAAAACAGTGTCGCCGGTGAAGATTTGCAACAAAAACTGCTCCGCATGTTACAACCCTCGCAACAAGAATTTCCCTCGCTGAAAAACAGCACGAAAGCCAGTTCGGCTCTATTAGAATAGACCAGATGAAAATTCTGATCGTGGATGATGAGAAAAATATCCGCACGTCTTTGAGCCGGTTTTTCGACCTTCATGGTTTTCAGGCAACCGCTGTTGAGAATGGATCGGAGGCGCTGGAGCAAGTTAGGAAAAGTTCTTTTGATTGTATTGTGCTCGATCTGAAGCTGCCGGACCTGGATGGAATTCAGCTTCTGGAAAAGATTCGCGAAATTGACTTCTATGTTCCGGTTGTTTTGCTGACAGCGCACGGCAGTACGTCTAAAGCGGTAGAAGCAATCAAGAAGGGCGCGTTTGATTTTTTTGAGAAGCCGACGGATGAAGAAAAGCTCCTGATCGCCGTTCGGAACGCGCATCAGCTCTCGCGGTTGAACCGGGAAAAATCCGATTCCTTCCGGGATCTGGACCGCAAGTATCAACTGGTGGGTGAATCGCAGGCGATGAAAAGTTTGCGGGATCAGATCGATCGGGTCGCGGGCAAAAATACACGAGTGCTGATTACCGGAGAAAGCGGAACCGGCAAGGAATTGATCGCATATGCGATTCATCGAAAGAGTTCCCGTCGCGATAAGCCTTTTGTGAAAGTAAACTGCGCAGCCATTCCCCAGGAATTGTTTGAGAGTGAACTGTTTGGCCATGAAAAAGGCGCATTCACGGGAGCCATTCAACAGCGCATCGGCAAATTCGAACAGGCGGACGGTGGCACTCTCTTTCTGGATGAAATTGGGGAAATCCCGGTAAGTTTGCAACCCAAGATCTTGCGGGCATTACAGGAAAATGAAATCCAGCGTGTGGGTGGTCAGAAAGAAATTCTGGTCGATGTGCGGATTCTGGCAGCCACAAACCGGAAACTGGAGGAGGAAGTCAAGAAAGGAATGTTTCGCGAAGATCTATATTATCGTTTAAATGTTTTTCCGGTTCTGGTTCCACCCTTGCGCGAAAGACGCGAGGATTTGCCGGTGCTCGTGTCCCATTTCTTGATTCGCGTGTGCGAGGAAAATAACATCAAGCCACTGGAAATCCGCGAGGAAGCCACCCAATTGTTATGCCGCTATGATTTTCCGGGCAACATTCGGGAATTGCGGAATCTGATGGAGCGGCTCATGATTCTGGCAACATCGCAACAGATTACCTCAGAAGATGTGCATCGGGTGCTGCCACGCCCGGTCGCAGAAAACGAATCCAGGCGAAGCTCTCTGCTTTATTCGCGATTGGAAGATACGGAACGGGAACTCATTCTAAAAACGCTGGAAGACAACCGCTGGCAAATCAGCAAAGTGGCGCGAATCCTGGGCCTGGAACGAAGCCATCTTTATAAGAAGATGAAACACTACAACATCTCCCGCCCAGAATAGGATTTTATTAACGCAGAGACGCGGAGACGCAGAGAAAAAAAATCATTCACTTCCATTTCTCTGCGT